>NZ_JBEYFS010000123.1:0-35418 GCF_040634475.1 Streptomyces sp. NPDC007095 | reverse complement strand
GTCCTCCATCGGCCCCTTGGCGTGACACCTGGTGCATATGACGGTACGCGCGGTGCCGTGCAGCTCGATCACCTTGCGGGCCGGCATCCCGGCGAGCTGGTGCAACCCGTCCACGTTCTGCGTGATCACCCGCACCGGCACCCCGGACCGCTCCAGCTCGGCCACCGCCCGGTGCGCCGCGTTCGGCTCCGCCTTCAGCGTCCGGTTCTTGCGCCGCATCTGCCACGACCGCCGCCGGATCTGCGGATCGCCCATGTAGAAGTCGTACGTCACGAGCTTCTCGGCCTCCGGATCCCGCCGCCACAGCCCGTTCGGACCCCGGTAGTCGGGGATCCCGGAATCCGTGGAGATACCGGCGCCGCTGAGCAGGGCAACGAGGGGCTTGGTCATGGTGCCGAGGGTAGATCGCGCGGGGCGCGACGGCGAACGGAATTCGTGGGGGTGTACGTGGGGTGCCGGCCGGGGTCAGGGGAAGATCGGGCGGGGGCCCAACAGGAGGGCGGCGAGGCGCAGGTACGCCTTGTAGGCCTCGGGGGTCAGCCAGGAGAGTTCGACCGTGCTGCCCATGGTGAGGTGGCCGTCGCGGGGGACCATGACGACGCCTCGGCAGCGGGAGCTCAGGCCACGGATACTGGCGGCGTCGAGCGTCCAGCCGGCCGCGGGCCGGCTGTGGTTGAGGACGACGACGGCCTCGCGGACCAGGTCCGGCAGGTCGAGGGTGCGGGGACCGCGGCGGTATCCAGGCGACCAGCCGGGCCTGGTGCAGATCCGCGGCGGACAGCACCGGAAAGGACACGTCGAGGGTGACCTTCCCCGGGTTGTGCGGGCTGAGGCTGCGCAGCCCGAGCGCCAGGTTGATGACATGCGCGCAGGTCAACAGCCTGCGGCCGGAGAGGTAGACACCCGCCCCCGCGGTTTTGCCGCGATCGTTGGACAGGACGCGCACCAGCGCGCCGCGGGCGTCGCCGGACGACGGGTCGTCCGGCGATCCGAACCAGGTCACGGCTCCGTCCGGCGGGGCAGCTGCCAGGTTGCCGAAATGGTCATGCTGGCCTGGCCGTTGGCCCCGACGATGCCGATCTTCAGGTCCTGTCCGATCTGGATGCCGAAGTCGACGGAGATCTCGTGCGGAGGATCGGGTATCCCACGGATCGCGTCGTGCACCTGCTGCAGTACGGGCCCCAGCGGGCTCAGCACACTGCGCAGACCGTCCGTCGCCAGCGACGCGACCCGCGCGCCACGCCCGACCGGGACCACCCCGGAAATGCCGCCCGGCAGATCGGCGTCGATGGCCGGGGCCGCCGACGCCTCCCCCGCGGCCGCGAGTTCGAGCCGGACGTGGGCCCCGTCGTCGAGGGCGAACTCCATGTAGTCGTAGTGCGGCACACGGGCATTGTGCCGATCAATGCCCCGAGAAGGTAGTGAAGTTGACGAATTCGCCGTAGCCGACGGGCGGTTAGTCCACTCGGTGGCCGTTCTCCAGCTCCGCGGTTCCGCCGCCCTCCGTCAGCACGTCCAGCGCGGCGAGGACCCGCCGGCCGAGTGCGCCCGGCAGATACTCGGCCAGCTCCTCCCGTGGCACCAGCCGCCACGCCAGCAGTTCCTCCTCCTGCAGCCGGATCGCCTTGAGTTCCCGCTCGCCGAGGACTCCGCCGTCGTACAGGTAGGCGACGAGCGGGGGCCGTGCCGTCCCGTGCACCCAGTCGACCGCGAGCAGCGGGCCGAGTTCGATGTCGAGCCCGATCTCCTCGGCGGTCTCGCGGCGCGCGCCCTGGCGCGGGGTCTCCCCGTCGTCCGACTCGACGGTGCCACCCGGAAGGGCCCAGCCCTCACGGTAGTTCGGCTCGACGAGCAGCACCCGGCCGTCACCGTCGCGGAAGAGTGCGGCGGCACCGGCGAGGACACGGGGGAGGCTCGCGATGTACGTGGCGAAGTCTGGAGTGGTCATCCCTGAAGCCTACGTACGAGACTTCGAGGTCGCCGACGACGTCCTGGGCGTCCTGGACGACGGCTGCCCCGACACCGTCGGACAGGGCCTAGGACAGGTCCCGGGCGTCGGGACCGGTACCGGACCCGCCCTGGGCCTCGCCCTCCGTCTCCGTCAGCGCGAGCGTCCGCGTGGCCAGCTCACTGATCCGTACGCCGTCGAAGCCGAACACCGCGCTGCGTACGGTGTCCTCCAGCGGGTCCTTCCACTGCGCGGGAATGGCCTCGGCTCCGCACAGGACCCCGGCCACCGAGCCCGCCGTCGCGCCGTTCGAGTCGGTGTCCAGGCCGCCGCGGACGGTCAGTGTGATGGTCCGGGTGAAGTCGCCGTCGCCGTAGAGCAGCCCGGCCGTCAGGACGGCGGCGTTCGGGATCGTGTGGATCCAGCCGAGCCCGGCGGTCTCCTCGGACACCGTGGTGAGCGTGTCCTCCCAGGTCATCCGGGTCTCGTGAAGCGTGAGCACCCGTCGTACGGTGCGGGCGAGGCGGCTGCTCGCGGGGATGACGGTCAGTGCGGTGTCCAACGCGTGGCGGACCGTGGGGGCGGTGAACGCGGCCGAGACGAGCGCCGCCGCCCACATCGCCCCGTACACGCCGTTGCCTGTGTGGGACAGCACGGCGTCCCGACGGGCGAGGGAGGCCGCGCGGCGCGGCGCACCCGGGCTGGTCCAGCCGTAGACATCGGCGCGGATCAGGGCGCCGATCCACTCCTGGTAGGGGTTGTCGTACGTCGCCGTCAGCGGTGGTTTGATGCCGTTGGCGAGGTTGCGGTACGCGGCCCGCTCCGCCGTGAACGTCTGCAGATACGGCAGCCGCAGCAGCCACAGGTCGCCGACCTGCTCGGTGCTGAAACCGAAGCCGTGCGTCTCCAGCAGGTGCAGGCCCAGGATCGCGTAGTCGACGTCGTCGTCACGGCAGCTGCCGTGGATGCGGCCGCGCACGCATTGCCGCCACTCGGGCCGCAGCTCGAACTCGCCGGCGTCACCGTCGGTGGCGGGCTCGGGAAGATAGTCGGTGAGCGGCAGGGCGGCGGCCTGTCGCAGGTAGCGGTCGATGCGGTCCCGCGTCCAGTGGTCGCCCTGCTCGACCGGCTTGCCGAGCATGTTGCCCGCGATCCGGCCCAGCCAGCCCCCGAGAACGCGGTCCGCGAGTTCGGTGCCCACAGGAGCATTCATCTGCTGCCGCCTTTCTGCGTATTACGGCACATGAGTGCGTACGAGTGGGTGCGCCTTGCCCCGCTCGGTCGTACAGACGGAGTGCTGGGGTGTTCGAGGTGAGAACGGGTGACCCTTTTCTGTGCGGCTCGTCGTCCTTTGTGACGAGCGGATCAGATGCTGGGGAGGGGGTGAAGCGGTGCTGGGGAGGGTGGAGCGGTCGGTTTCGGGTCTGCGGGCGCCCACCACGCCGTTCGTCGCTCCGGGGCCGTCGGGCGTGGCGGTGCGCGACCGGCTGAAGCATCTGACGCCCGAGGACGGGAGGGTGCTGCGGTTGGGCGGCGCGCATCTGGGCTCGCTCGCCTCGAGGGATCTCACCGTTGTGTGCGGGAGTGGCATGCCAAGACGCGTCGGCTGACGGTGTCGGAAGCCAGATACGCGGTGGTGGTGGGGGACCGGCAGGCTGGTCGGGTGCGCGTGGTGCGTGGTGGCAAACGACTGGCGAACGCCCGGCACCACCTGGCCGACGCCGAGTTCACCGAGGCCAGATGGCGGGAGCGGTGGGAAGCGGAGCGTTGGCTCCTGGCCGCTGATGGGGAGTCCTGGAAGCGGTACGGGATCGACACCATCCGCGTCAGCCCGGACGGCGAGATCAGCATCAAGCTTCCGGCCCCGCTGGTGGGGCCGGCCGACGCCAGGCATGGTCGGTATGTGCTCTCTGCCCGGGGCACGTTTCCGCACCGGGGCCCGCAGTGGGCCGACCGGGTCGAGGCCGACAGGGCTGTTGCGTACCGAATCCACTATGACGTCGGGCGGGGCCGCTGGTATCTGACGGCCTGCTGGCAGTACGCGCCCGCCCCGGCGGTCCCTCTGGGCACAGCCCTCGCGCACGGAGTGATCGGGGTGGACATCAATGCCGATCACCTTGCCGCCTGGCGGCTCGAACGGCACGGCAATCCCGTTGGCAGTCCACGCCGCTTCTCTTACGGCCTGGCCGGCCGCGCGGATCAACGTGACGCCCAGGTCCGCCATGCCCTGACCCGCCTGCTGAACTGGGCCAGGACCTGCCGCGTGCAAGCCATCGCCATTGAGGACCTGGACTTCACCGCCGAGAAGACGAGGGAGAAGCACGGCCGTGAGAAGAAGTTCCGGCAGGTGATCTCCGGCCTGCCCACCGGCCGGCTTCGTGCCCGCCTGACGTCGATGGCCGAAGCCACCGGCATCGCGGTCATCGCAGTCGATCCCGCATACACATCCAAGTGGGGCGCCCAGTACTGGCAGCGTCCCAGGACCAGCACCACCCGGATGACCAGCCGACACGATGCCGCGAGCATCGCGATCGGCAGGCGCGCCCAAGGGCACCCGATCCGGCGACGGACGGCACCGCCCCCACACGACCGGAGCGATCGACTGGGGCATCGGACAGTCCAGGCCGGACCGGGCATCCTCGGGCATGAGGGAACCCGTCCCCGTGTTCCCGGACCGCGCACACGATGCGCCGGGCCCGGACACGGCGCGGATGCGGGAGACCAGCGTGCCCAACACCGGTCGGGACACGCGGCTGAGCCCGAGATCTGGCAACAGGACTCACTCCCACTCAGTCTCTAGGAACGGTCATAGCTCCGGTTTACCCGATTCCGGGCATGAGCGTGCGGTGTTCCACGGTCCGGTCGGTGCATGACGGCGGGGGCGTCCGCCGGTTAAGGTCGCAGCGGCGCGACTGCCTTGACATGTGCGAGGCCGGAAAGCAAGGGGAATGCAAGGTGGCGGACTCTGCTGTGAAGACGACACGTGCGGGCACCGGGCGTGTTCCGCGTGTGCTGATCGCCGCGGACAAGTTCAAGGGGTCGCTGACCGCCGTGCAGGTCGCGGAGCGCGTCATGGCCGGGCTGCGCCGCGTCGTGCCGGGTGTCGAGGTCGAGGCGCTGCCTGTGGCCGACGGCGGCGACGGGACCGTGGACGCGGCGGTCGCGGCCGGGTTCGAACGGCGGGAGGTGCGGGTCGCCGGCCCGCTGGGCAACGAGCTCACCGCCGCCTTCGCGCTGCGTGGCGACACCGCGGTGGTCGAGATGGCGGAGGCGAGCGGACTGCAGCGGCTGCCCGCCGGAGTGTTCGCGCCGCTGACGTCGTCGACGTACGGGTCCGGGGAGCTCCTGCGGGCCGCGCTGGACGCCGGGGCCCGGACGATCGTGTTCGGCGTGGGCGGGAGCGCGACGACGGACGGCGGAGCGGGGATGCTGTCCGCGCTCGGGGCGCGGTTCGTGGACGCGGAGGGGGAGCCGGTGGCTCCCGGCGGTGCGGCGCTGAGTGATGTGGCGACCGCGGATCTGTCCGGCCTGGACCCCCGTCTGGCCTCCGTGGACTTCGTCCTCGCCAGCGACGTGGACAATCCGCTCACCGGGCCGAAGGGCGCGCCCGCCGTGTACGGCCCCCAGAAGGGGGCGAGCCCCGACGACGTGGAGATCCTGGACGCGGCCCTCGGGCACTTCGCCGCGGTTCTGGAGAAGTCGATCGGGTCCAGGGCCACGGAGTACGCCGCGGCGCCGGGGGCGGGGGCCGCGGGCGGCATCGGCTACGGTGCGCTGGTCCTGGGCGCCCGGTTCCGTCCCGGTATCGAGGTGATGCTCGACGTCCTCGGCTTCGCGCCCGCGCTGGAGAGGGCCACCCTGGTGATCACCGGGGAAGGGTCCCTCGACGAACAGACCCTCCACGGCAAGGCTCCGGCGGGGGTGGCCGCGGCCGCCCGTGCCGCGGGCAAGGAGGTCGTCGCGGTGTGCGGGCGCCTGGCACTGCGGCCGGAGGCGCTCGGCAGGGCCGGCATCCGGCGCGCGTACCCCCTCACGGAGGTCGAGCCCGACGTCGCGCGGTGCATCTCCGACGCGGGGCCGATCCTGGAGACGGTGGCCCAGAACATCGCCCGTGACTTCCTGACCTGACCTGACCTGGGTACGACCCGTGCTTGGGTACGACCCGTCCTGGGTACTATCTGGCCCGACCTGTCCCGGAGTACGACGAAGGGGCCCGAACCGGTTGTCCGGTTCGGGCCCCTTCGGCCGTGTACGAGGAAAAGCTACGGCAGCTGCGCCGCGCGCGCCTCACGCCGGTTGTCCCGGAAGTTGTTCACTCGCCGAGCCGTCGCGAACAGCGGAATCACCGCCCCCATGACGAGCTGCAGCGCACAGCCGGTCTGGAGCAGGAGCTGACCGCTGGGGGCGTCGAAGGCCCACGCCGCCAGCAGACCCATGGACAGGACGATCCAGGAGAGCATCGCCACCGCGAGGCGCCCCCGCGGCTTCGGGTACTCCACCCGGCTCACCATCAGCCACGCGGTGCCCAGGATCGCCATCAGCGTCGCCGCGAAGGGAAGCTCCAGAAGCACGATGGAGACCACCGTCAGCGCTCCGAACGGCGACGGCATGCCCTGGAACGTGCCGTCCTTCACCGTGACGCAGGAGAAGCGGGCGAGACGGAGGACGACCGCGAGCAACACCACGATCGCGCCGAGCGCCGCCACTCTCTGGTGCGCGTCGTCCGCGACCATGCCGTAGACGAGGACGAAGTACGCGGGCGCCAGACCGAAGCTGATCAGGTCCGACAGGTTGTCCAGTTCCGCGCCCATGGGGGAGGAGCGCAGCTTGCGGGCGACGAGGCCGTCGAAGAGGTCGAAGACCGCGGCGCAGAGCATCAGGATGACGGCCGTGGCGGCGCTGTGGCGCCCCATGCCCGACTCCTGGCTGCCGGTGAGGTGCGGGATCAGAATGCCCGTGGTGGTGAAGTACACCGCCATGAAGCCGCACGTGGCGTTGCCGAGGGTGAGGGTGTCCGCTATTGAGAGGCGGAGAGAGAGGGGCATCTCCTCCTCGTCGTCCACCTCGTCGGCCTCCGGCACCCAGCCGGCCTGAGTCTCAGGATCAATCACGGTCAATTCGAGTCACCCCAGCCACGGTCTTCTGACCGACTTCCACATCGACCTCGACACCCTCGGGGAGGTAGATGTCGACGCGCGAGCCGAAGCGGATGAGACCGATCCGGTCGCCCTGCTCGACCTTCGTACCCTGCGGGATATAAGGAACGATACGGCGGGCGACCGCGCCGGCGATCTGGATCATCTCGATGTCACCGAGTTCGGTGTCGAAATGCCAGACGACGCGTTCGTTGTTCTCGCTCTCCTTGTTGAACGCCGGAACGAACCCTCCGGGGATGTGCTCGACCGAGGTCACCGTGCCGGAGAGCGGTGCGCGGTTGACGTGGACGTTCAGAGGGCTCATGAAGATCGCGACGCGGGTGCGTCCGTCCTTCCACGGCATGATGCTCTGCACCACACCGTCGGCGGGCGAGATGACCCGGCCCGGGGCGATCTCGCGCTCGGGGTCGCGGAAGAACCACAGCATGCCCGCCGCGAGCGCGGTGGCGGGTACGGCCACGGCTTTGGCGGCGCCGGAGCGGCGCGCCTTGGCCAGGCTGAGTGCTGCGGTGGCAACGGTCGGGAGAAGCCACGGCGATGCTCCGCGCGCGAGGCGGACCCGGCCGCGAGGTGCAGAGGTTTGGCTGTGGGGCATGGATGACCTTCGTAGCGGATGATGCCGCGCTGGAACGGGGGACGGCGGCTTTCCCGGGATCGTACCGGTCGCGGGCCACAACTGGGCAAGCCAGGAAGCCGAGTCGGCGGCCGAAGAGTGTTGACGGGGTGTGATCTTCTTCTCGAAGAAAACACCCCGAACTGGGGCATCCGGCCCTGCTTAACCCTGGAGTCGATACTCTTCGAGCAGTCGGCGCCCGATGATCATTTTCTGGATTTCGGCGGTACCTTCGCCGATCAGCAGCATCGGCGCCTCACGGTAGAGACGCTCGATCTCGTACTCCTTGGAGAAACCGTAGCCGCCGTGGATCCGGAAAGCGTCCTCGACCACTTCCTTGCAGTATTCGGAGGCGAGGTACTTCGCCATCCCTGCCTCGAGGTCGTTTCGTTCACCGGAGTCCTTTTTGCGGGCCGCGTTCACCATCATTGCATGGGCCGCTTCGACCTTGGTGGCCATCTCGGCCAGCTTGAACTGGATGGCCTGGTGCTGCGCGATCGGCTTGCCGAAAGTGTGACGCTGCTGGGCATAGGAGACACCCAGCTCAAACGCACGCTGTGCGACGCCGCAGCCACGTGCCGCCACGTTGACGCGACCGACCTCGACTCCGTCCATCATTTGGTAAAACCCTCGGCCCGTGGTGCCGCCAAGTACCCGATTGGCCGGAACGCGCAGTCCGTCCATGATGAGCTCGGTCGTGTCGACGCCCTTGTAGCCCATCTTGTCGATCTTCCCGGGAATGGTGAGGCCGGGGCGGACCTCTCCGAAGCCGGGCTCCTTCTCGACCAGGAAGGTCGTCATCGACTTGTGGGGCGCGGTGCCCTCGGGGTGTCCTTCGTCACTTCGCACGAGCACGGCCACCAGGTTCGACGAGCCGCCGTTCGTCAGCCACATCTTCTGCCCGTTCAGGACGTACTCGTCGCCGTCCCTGACCGCCTTCGAGGTGATCGCGGAGACGTCCGAGCCGAGACCCGGCTCCGACATCGAGAACGCGCCGCGCACCTCGCCCAGCGCCATCCGGGGCAGGAAGTGGTCCTTCTGCTCCTGCGTGCCGTGCTGCTTGAGCATGTACGCCACGATGAAGTGCGTGTTGATGATGCCGGAGACCGACATCCAGCCGCGGGCGATCTCCTCGACGCAGAGCGCGTAGGTGAGGAGGGACTCGCCCAGGCCCCCGTACTCCTCGGGGATCATCAGGCCGAACAGGCCCAACTCCTTGAGGCCGTCGACGATCTGCTGGGGGTACTCGTCGCGGTGCTCCAGCTCGGTGGCGACCGGGATGATCTCCTTGTCCACAAAGTCGCGGACGGTGGAGAGGATCTCCTGCTGGACGTCGGTGAGACCGGCGGTCTGGGCGAGTCGCGCCATGGCTACTTCTCCTGCTGCTTGAGTTCCGGACGGCCGGGCTGCTCGCCCCCGCGCTCCTTGATGTACGTCTCGGTCGGCACCATGACCTTGCGGCGGAACACGCACACCAGCGTGCCGTCCTGCTTGTAGCCCTTGGTCTCGACGTAGACGATCCCGCGGTCGCTCTTCGACTTAGAGGGTGTCTTGTCGAGGACCGTGGTCTCGCCGTAGATCGTGTCGCCGTGGAAGGTCGGCGCCACGTGCTTCAGCGACTCGATCTCCAGGTTGGCGATCGCCTTGCCGGAGACGTCCGGGACGGACATGCCGAGCAGCAGCGAGTAGATGTAGTTGCCCACGACGACGTTCCTGCCGAAATCCGTCGTCTTCTCCGCATAGTTCGTGTCCATGTGGAGGGGGTGGTGATTCATGGTCAGGAGACAGAAGAGGTGGTCGTCGTACTCCGTGACGGTCTTTCCGGGCCAGTGCTTGTAGACCGCGCCGACCTCGAACTCCTCGTACGTGCGTCCGAACTGCATGCTGCTCAGGCCTCCGGGGCTTCGAACTTGCTGGTGCGCTGCATGCCGGCCGCCCGGCCCTTGCCCGAGATGACCAGGGCCATCTTGCGGCTGGCCTCGTCGATCATCTCGTCGCCGAGCATCGCGGAGCCCTTCTTGCCGCCCGCCTCGGACGTGCAGTACTCGTACGCGTCGAGGATGAGCTCGGCGTGGTCGAAGTCCTCCTGGGAGGGCGAGAAGATCTCGTTGGCCGCGGCGACCTGGTCCGGGTGCAGCACCCACTTGCCGTCGAAGCCCAGGGCGGCGGCGCGCCGGGCGACCTCGCGGTAGCCCTCCTGGTTGCGGATCTGGAGGTAGGGGCCGTCGATCGCCTGGAGGTCGTGCGTACGGGCGGCCATCAGGATGCGCATCAGGATGTAGTGGTACGCGTCAGCCGGGTAGCCCGGCGGCTGCTCGCCCACGACCAGCGACTTCATGTTGATGGAGGCCATGAAGTCGGCCGGGCCGAAGATGATGGTCTCTACACGCGGTGAGGCAGCCGCGATCTCGTCGACGTTGACGAGCCCCTTCGCGTTCTCGATCTGCGCCTCGATGCCGATCTTGCCGACCTCGAAGCCCATCGTCTTCTCGATCTGCGTCAGCAGCAGGTCGAGCGCGACGACCTGCTGGGCGTCCTGGACCTTCGGCAGCATGATGCAGTCGAGGTTCTGGCCCGCGCCCTCGACGACCGTGACGACATCGCGGTACGTCCAGTGCGTCGTCCAGTCGTTCACCCGCACGACGCGCGTCTTGCCGGTCCAGTCGCCCTCGTTCAGGAACTTCACGATGGTGTGCCGCGCCTCGGGCTTGGCGAGCGGGGCGCAGGCGTCCTCCAGGTCCAGGAAGACCTGGTCCGCGGGGAGGCCCTGGGCCTTCTCCAGGAAGCGGGGGTTCGAGCCGGGCACGGCCAGGCAGGAACGCCGCGGGCGAAGGCGGTTGACGGGCGTGGTCATGCGGGGACCTCCAGGGGGTCGAGCTTGTTCGCTTTCCGGATCTCGTCGACGATACGGCCGATGATTCCGGTGATGTCGAAGTCCTTCGGTGTGAAAACCGCGGCGACTCCCGCGGCGCGCAGCAGTTCGGCGTCGGCGTTCGGGATGATCCCGCCGGCGATCACCGGGATGTCGGCCGCGCCGGCCTCGCGCAGTCGCTCCAGCACGTCGGGCACCAACTGGGCGTGCGAGCCGGACAGGATGGACAGGCCGACGCCGTGCACGTCCTCGGCGACGGCCGCGTCCACGATCTGTTCGGGCGTGAGCCGTATGCCCTGATAGACCACCTCGAACCCGGCGTCGCGGGCCCGCACGGCGATCTGCTCGGCGCCGTTGGAGTGCCCGTCCAGGCCCGGCTTGCCCACCAGGAAGCGGAGCTTGCCGACACCGAGTTCCCGGGCGGTCTCCTCGACCTTGCGTCGCACCAACGCCATCGCGGTGCCCTCCTCGGCGGTGACCGCGACGGGCGCGGACGAGACGCCCGTCGGGGCGCGGAACTCGCCGAACACCTCGCGCAGGGCCTCGGACCACTCGCCGGTCGTGACCCCGGCGCGGGCGCACTCGAGGGTGGCCTCCATGAGGTTGTCGGTGCCCTTGGCCGCTTCCTTCAGCCGCTCCAGCGCCTTGCAGGGGCGCGGGTGGTTGAACGGCGGCTGGTAGCGCGTGTCGCGCCAGTTCTGCAGCGCGGCGACCACGCGGGCCTCGACGGCCGGGTCGACGGTCTGGATCGCCGCGTCCAGGTCGGCGGTGAGCGGGTTCGGCTCGGTCGACTCGTAGATGTTGACGCCGACGATCTTCTCGGTGCCGCCCTCGATCCGGGCCCGGCGCTCGGCGTGCGAGGAGACGAGCTGCGACTTCAGGTAGCCCGACTCGACGGCGGCCATCGCCCCGCCCATCTCGTCGATCCGGCCGATCTCGGCGAGCGACTCCTCGACGAGGGCCGCGACCTTCGCCTCGATGACGTGCGAGCCCTCGAAGATGTCCTCGTACTCCAGCAGGTCGCTCTCGTGTGCCAGCACCTGCTGGATGCGCAGCGACCACTGCTGGTCCCAGGGCCGGGGCAGCCCCAGCGCCTCGTTCCAGGCGGGCAGCTGCACGGCACGCGCGCGTGCGTCCTTCGACAGCGTCACGGCCAGCATTTCGAGGACGATCCGCTGGACGTTGTTCTCCGGCTGGGCTTCGGTCAGACCGAGCGAGTTGACCTGGACGCCGTACCGGAAACGCCGCTGCTTGGGGTCCTTGATGCCGTACCGTTCGCGCGTGACCTGGTCCCAGATCCGCCCGAACGCCCGCATCTTGCACATCTCCTCGATGAACCGGACACCCGCGTTCACGAAGAAGGAGATACGGGCGACGACGTCACCGAACTTCTCGGCGGGCACCTGCCCCGAGTCGCGGACGGCGTCGAGCACGGCGATGGCCGTCGACATCGCGTACGCGATCTCCTGGACGGGGGTCGCCCCCGCCTCCTGGAGGTGGTACGAGCAGATGTTGATCGGGTTCCACTTGGGGATGTGGGAGACCGTGTACGCGATCATGTCCGTCGTCAGCCGGAGCGAGGGCCCCGGCGGGAAGACGTGCGTACCCCGCGACAGGTACTCCTTGACGATGTCGTTCTGCGTCGTCCCCTGGAGCTTGGTGATGTCGGCGCCCTGCTCCTCGGCGACGACCTGGTAGAGCGCCAGCATCCACATGGCGGTGGCGTTGATGGTCATCGAGGTGTTCATATGCTCCAGGGGGATGTCCTGGAACAGCCGGCGCATGTCACCGAGGTGCGAGACCGGCACCCCGACCCGGCCGACCTCGCCGCGGGCGAGGATGTGGTCGGGGTCGTACCCGGTCTGCGTGGGCAGGTCGAAGGCCACGGACAGACCCGTCTGCCCCTTGGCGAGGTTGCGCCGGTACAACTCGTTGGACGCCTCGGCGGTGGAGTGACCGGCGTAGGTCCGCATGAGCCACGGCCGGTCCTTCTGGCGCTCTGTCATGGGTGAACCTCAGACGTTCCGGAAGCGGTTGATGGCGTCGATGTGCTGGGCACGCTTCTCCTCGTCGCGCACGCCCAGGCCCTCGCGGGGCGCCAGCGTGAGCACGCCGACCTTGCCCTGGTGGAGGTTGCGGTGGACGTCGTACGCGGCCTGCCCGGTCTCCTCCAGGGAGTACACCTTGGAGAGCGTCGGGTGGATCTTGCCCTTGGCGACCAGCCGGTTGGCCTCCCAGGCCTCGCGGTAGTTGGCGAAGTGCGAGCCGATGATGCGCTTCAGGGACATCCACAGGTAGCGGTTGTCGTACTCGTGGTTGTAGCCCGAGGTCGAGGCACAGGTGACGATGGTGCCGCCCTTGCGGGTGACGTAGACGGAGGCGCCGAAGGTCTCGCGGCCCGGGTGCTCGAAGACGATGTCGACGTCCTCGCCGCCCGTCAGCTCACGGATGCGCTTGCCGAACCGCTTCCACTCCTTCGGGTCCTGGTTGTGCTCGTCCTTCCAGAACTTGAAGCCCTCGGCGTTGCGGTCGATGATCGCCTCGGCGCCCATCGCCCGGCAGATGTCCGCCTTCTGCTCGCTGCTGACGACACAGATGGGGTTGGCGCCACCGGCGAGCGCGAACTGCGTGGCGTACGAGCCGAGCCCGCCGCTCGCGCCCCAGATGAGGACGTTGTCGCCCTGCTTCATGCCGGCGCCGTTCCTCGACACGAGCTGCCGGTACGCGGTGGAGTTCACGAGCCCTGGAGCGGCGGCCTCCTCCCATGACAGGTGGTCGGGCTTGGGCATCAGCTGGTTGGACTTGACGAGGGCTATCTCGGCGAGGCCGCCGAAGTTGGTCTCGAAGCCCCAGATGCGCTGCTCGGGGTCGAGCATCGTGTCGTTGTGCCCGTCGCTGGACTCCAGCTCGACGGACAGGCAGTGCGCGACGACCTCGTCACCGGGCTTCCAGGCGTTGACGCCGGGGCCGGTGCGCAGGACGACGCCCGCGAGGTCGGAACCGATGATGTGGTACGGCAGGTCGTGGCGCTTGGTGAGCTCGCTGAGCCTGCCGTAGCGCTCCAGGAAACCGAAGGTCGACATCGGCTCGAAGATCGAGGTCCAGACCGAGTTGTAGTTGACGGAAGAGGCCATCACGGCCACCAGGGCCTCGCCCGGGCCGAGCTCCGGCACCGGCACGTCGTCCAGGTGGATCGACTTGCGGGGGTCCTTGTCGCGGGTGCTGAGCCCCGCGAACATCTCCGTCTCGTCCTTGTGCACGGTGATCGCGCGGTACGACTCGGGGAGCGGAAGAGCGGCGAAGTCGGCGGACGTGGCCGTCCGCGACTGAATCGCGTCCAGGATTTCCTTCACGGTGTTGCCTCCGGCGATGAGCGTCCTGAGGGAAGACGCTGAGGGTTACGTCGGTACTGCTGCTGGGAGTGAGGGGTGTGCCGTCGGTTCGGCGGAGGGGGTGGTGCGGTGGCAGCGCCGGGTTGGCGCAAAAGGTTGCCTGTGACGCAGGCGTCCGGGCGCGCTCGCCTGGGGGTACCCCCGGGCGGAGCCTGGGGGAGGCTTGCGGGGACAGCCGGCGTACGAAAGGTCTCTGCACGCCGGCCGCCCGGACAACATCAACGTATGGCACGCCGTGTCACCGTGCAAGGCACGGAGTGCCATGAGTTTCGCTCAGGTGAAATCTTTACGTAACACGTGAGCGATGATCGATCAGATCGACCGATGATCGATCAAAACGCACTGGTCAGAGGCGGTATGGAGGGGCCGTTCCGCCCGCCGGAAGGGCGTGGCGGCGGGCCGCTTCGGAGAACACCTGGTGTCGGTGGCGCGGCGTGAGGGTCCCGGTGTGGGGGCATGTGCGAGGGCGAGTCGGGGTGCGTCGGCGTTGCAGGGGGCCGGCGGGGCCATCCCCGGGAGTGCCGGGCATCGAGAGCGCCGGGCGGTCGATGACGAGGGGCGGTCGATGACGAGGGGCGCTCGGCGGCGGAGCCGGGGGTGCGGGCGACGGGACCAGAAGGGCGTACCGGCCTGAGGGCGGCACTTTTCGGCCCACGACTCGTCGCAGCGCCCGTCCGCCCCCTCGGCGCCGGCTCCACCCCCACACGCGCCCCCACACCGGCACGCTCACGCTCGCGCAACCCGGACAGCGCCGCTTCCGCGTACCCACCCCACCCGCAGGCCCGCGACACACAGCTCCGCACAGGCGCGGCGACCGCGGGCGATCCGGCTCCTGCTGCGGTGCGCGGAGGTGACCGGTCTTCTTGGGCGTGGCACGGTCTGGACCCGCGCTCTACGACCTTTCCCGCAGCGCCTGCTCGATGGTCCGCATGACCTGGTCCAACGGCGCGTCGACCCGGGCCACGGTCACCAGAACGTCGCCCTCGGTGAACGCGGACGCCGGCGCCGTACGGGGCGTGGTCTCCCGGCCGGCCCCGATCCCCGTCCCGAAGGTCTTGTGGACGATGGAGAAGGCGTGGTCCAGCTGCGCCTCGACGTCACCTTGACCCCCCGCCCGCAGCCAGCGTCGCAGGACATGGTTGTGCGCCGTGACCACGGCGGACGCGGCGACCTCCGCGAGCAGCGGATCGTCGTTGGCGTCGTCGTCGTGCGCGTGCTCGTCGAAGTGGCCCAGGAGATAGCGGGTGAAGAGCCGCTCGTAGCGGGCCACGGAGGCGATCTCGGCCTCCCGGAGCGTGGGTACCTCACGGGTCAGCTTGTAGCGCGAGACGGAGATCTCGGGCTGGGCCGCGTACATCGTCATGACTTCCTTGATGCCGCGGCACACCGTGTCGAGCGGGTGCTCGTGCGCCGGAGCCGCGTTGAGGACCGCCTCCGCGCGGATCAGGGTGTCGTCGTGATCGGGGAAGATCGCCTCTTCCTTGGAGCGGAAGTGGCGGAAGAACGTGCGGCGGGCCACCCCGGCCCGGGCCGCGATCTCGTCGACGGTGGTCGCCTCGTACCCCTTGGTCGCGAACAGCTCCATGGCCGCGGCCGCCAGTTCTCGGCGCATCTTGAGCCGCTGGGCGGCGGCGCGACTGCCCGCGGCGCTCTCCGGAGCGTCGGGCGTGGCTGGTGTACGTGAGGACTTGGCGGGCTGGGACATGACCCGAACGTACTGCATGTGCGCAGGGGAACGCGCACGTCCGGGGAACCCCCCGCCCTCGACGGGCGGGGGGCCGGCGGCCGGGCCGAGCAGTCCGCCCCAGTCGGCGGTGTCGCGCAGCCGGTCGCCGGGACGCTCAGCGGCGGGCATATTCGCGGAAGCCGCGGCCCGTCTTGCGGCCGAGGCAGCCCGCGGCCACCAAGTGCTCCAGGAGCGGCGCGGGGGCGAGACCCGGGTCGCGGAACTCGCGGTGCAGCACCTTCTCGATGGCGAGCGAGACGTCCAGACCGACGACGTCGAGGAGTTCGAACGGCCCCATCGGGTAGCCGCCGCCCAGCTTCATCGCGGCGTCGATGTCGTCGAGGGTGGCGTAGTGCTCCTGGACCATCTTGATCGCGTTGTTCAGGTACGGGAAGAGCAGCGCGTTCACGATGAAACCGGCCCGGTCCCCGCAGTCCACCGGGTGCTTGCGGATCTTCCCGCACAGCTCGCGGACCGTGGCGTGCACGTCGTCCGCGGTCAGGACGGTCCGGACCACCTCGACCAGCTTCATCGCCGGGGCCGGGTTGAAGAAGTGCATGCCGATCACGTCCTGGGGGCGTGAGGTGGCACGGGCGCAGGCGACGACGGGCAGCGAGGAGGTGGTCGTGGCGAGGATCGCGCCGGGCTTGCAGACCTTGTCGAACACCCCGAACAGCTGCTGCTTGACCTCCAGGTCCTCGGCCACCGCCTCCAGGGCGAGATCGACGTCGGCGAAGGCGTCGTACGAGCCCGCCGGGACGATCAGGTCCAGGGTGCTCGCGGCGGCCTCCGCCGTCATCCGGCCCTTGTCGACCGAGCGGGCCAGGGACTTGCCGATGCGGGCCTTCGCGGTCTGTGCCTTCTCCTCGGTGCGGGCGGCGAGGACGACCTCGTACCCGGCCTTCGCGAAGACCTCGGCGATGCCGGACGCCATGGTCCCCGAGCCCGCGACGCCGACGGAGCGGACCGTGCGGCCGGGGACCTCGGGGCCGCCGGAGAGGGGGGTCAGCGCGTCCCGCACGACCGTCGCGCTGCCGGGCGCCTCGTAGGAGTAGAAGCCGCGCCCCGACTTGCGGCCGGTCAGGCCCGCCTCGCTGAGCTGCTTGAGGATGGGCGCGGGGGCGTGCAGCCGGTCGCGTGACTCGGCGTACATGGCCTCCAGGACCGTGCGCGCGGTGTCGACGCCGATCAGGTCGAGCAGCGCGAGCGGGCCCATGGGCAGCCCGCAGCCGAGCTTCATCGCGGCGTCGATGTCCTCGCGGGAGGCGTACTTGGCCTCGTACATCGCGGCGGCCTGGTTGAGGTAGCCGAACAGCAGCCCGTCGGCGACGAAACCGGGGCGGTCGCCGACCGCGACGGGCTCCTTGCCGAGGTCGAGCGCGAGGTTGGTGACCGCGCTCACGGCAGCGGGCGCGGTCAGCACCGACGACACGACCTCGACCAGCTTCATCGCCGGGGCCGGGTTGAAGAAGTGCAGGCCGAGGACGCGCTCGGGGCGGGCCGAGTCGGCGGCCAGGCGCGTCACCGAGAGGGCATTGGTGCCGGTGGCCAGGATGGTGTCCGGACGCACGATGCCGTCCAGCGCCCGGAAGACCTGCTGTTTGATGTCGTACGACTCCGGGGTCACCTCGATGACCAGATCGGCGTCGGCGGCGGCCGTGAGGTCGGTGAAGGTGCGGAAGCGGGGCAGGGCGTCGGCGCGCTCCTGCTCGCTGAGACGCTCGCGTCGCACGGCGCGGGCGGTGGAGGCTTCGAGGGCGGAGACGGCCTGGGCGGCCGCGGCCTCGCTGATGTCGATGCCGATGACGTCGCGGCCGGCCCGGACGAGGACCTCGGCGATGCCGGTGCCCATCGTGCCGAGGCCGACGACGGCAATGGTCTTGAGCGGGGACAGAGGGGTGTCGGACAGGGGAGTTGCCATCGCGGGACTCCAGAAAGAGGGTGACGACTGAGGAGCGCACGCAGGTACGCCGAGGAGGCGCACGGAGTGCGGAGGTGTGGAGAGTGCGGGTGTTGCCGGGCTGACGAGCGCACACGCCCGGTGCCGTCCGAAGGGGGGTGCCCGCGAGGGCGCACCCAGGGAACGGTGAAGCCGACCGGCCCTGTCCCGGAGCCGTGTCGTACTGAGGTACCTGAGGTACCGAACCGACTGCTCTCACGGTGGCTGCGTCACCAGGCCACCGCGAGCAAGACGCGAGTGGGTAACTCGCTCGTCTGAGCTTAACTCGCCGGTAACGAGCGCGCCAGCCCCCGAGTTTGTGATGTACGTCCCGGAGTCATGGGGGCCGCGCCTAGGCTCGGCTTCATGGACGAAGAGTTGCGATCACTCACGGAGCGTCTACGAAACGAGGCGGGGGCTTCACCGGCGTACGAGCGACTCGTGGCGAGCGAGGACCCGGATGTGCTGGCGGCCGCGCTGACCGCGCCCGGACAGCCCTTGTGGGCACGGGAGTTGGTCGCCTTCCGGCTCGGACTCGCCGGGGACCGGCGGGCCTTCGAGGCGCTCGTCCTGCTGCTGAACCACCGCGACCCGCAGCGCTGCGCGTCCGCGGCACACGCGCTCGCCCGCCTCGGCGATCCGCGCACGGCCCGCGCGGCGGCCGCGCTCGCCACCAACGAACTGCGCGTCGCCTACGCGCTGCATCCCGTACGGCTCCTGGTCGAGCTGCGCGCCCCCGAGGCCGTGCCGGCGCTGATCACCACCCTGGGGCGCAGGTTGCGCCCCCACGACACCTACCGCAGAGTCGCCCTGGCCTGTGTGGAGGGGCTCGGGGCGCTGGGGGACGTACGTGCGAGACCCGTCCTGAACGAGGCGCTCGCCCATCCGGCACTCGCCGAGGCGGCGGTGCACGCGCTGGACCGACTGCCCGGGTGACACGGCGGGCGGCCGACGGGCCGCCTCCCGCAGCGCCTCGTCGACCGTGCTCACCGTGTCGTCGAGCTCCGGACCCGGCCCTTCGAGCGTAGTCCGTGACGTCCGCACGGGAACGGTCGGAACCGCAAAGAGTTCCCGCGCTACCGGAGCGCCCCGGTGCCGGCGCCGGGGCGCGTGAGGGTGCGGGCGTACCGGACCTCGGGCACGGCGACACCGTCCACCTCGAACGGCTCCTCGCCACCGTCGGGACCGAACCCGGCCTGTGCGTAGAACCGGCGTGCCCCGGTGTTTCCCCTGAGGACGCACAGCAGCATCCGCGCGTGCCCCGCGGCGGTGCAGCGGGCGATCGATTCCGTGAGAAGTGCGCGGCCCACCCCGGCCCCGACCCGCTCGGGATCGACGTAGATCGCGTACAGCTCGGCCGACCCGACGTCCTCGCCGCGGGCTTCGTCGTCCCGGTACGGGCCGTGGCAGGCCCAGCCGATCACCTCGCCGTCCCGCTAGGCGACCAGGTTCACGACCGCGCCACCGCCGCGCCCGAAACGCTCGCGCCGCCGGGCCGCGTCCTCGGCCACGCTGAGTGTGTCCAGGTACGACTGCGGCATCAGCCCCCGGTAGGCGGTCTGCCGGCCGCGGACGCGGATCTCGGCCACCCGCTCGCAGTCCGATAGGGCCATCTCCCGGATCCGGACCGGAGCCGCGCTCACTCGCCCACCACCGCGTACGCCTCGATCTCCATCAGGAACTCGGGGCGGACCAGCGCGGCGACCTGGACCGCCGACGCGGCCGGGAGGCGGTCCGCGGGTATGTGGGCGTCGCGGGCCGCGCGGACGGCCGGCATATGGGCCATGTCCGTGACGAAGAAGGTGAGTTTGACGACGTCGTCGAAGGTCGCCCCGGCGGCGGCCAGACAGCGGCGCAGGTTCTCGAACACCTGGCGGGCCTGCGCCGCCGCGTCGCCCGCGCCGACGAGCTTGCCGTCCTCGTCCAGGGCGAGCTGCCCCGAGACCGCCACGAAGCGGCCCGTACCGAGGACGACATGCGAGTACGCGGCGGCGGGGGCGACCCCGTCGGGGGCGGGAATGCGGGTCAGCTCACTCATGCGTCCATGGTGGACCATGGGTCTGACAACGCCCCCGACGGGCCGTCAGGGTGTGTTCAGCCGCGGTGGCCGAGCAGCCCGTGCAGCGTCGCGCCTGCCGAGGACGCACCGTCCGAGGCGGTGGACAGCGCCGCCTTCGTGCTCTTCGGTTCCGGATCCGGCAGCTTCTTGCACACGGCGTCGGCCACACCGCTGCCGTGCGGCACCTTGCCGTTGGTGAGGTACGTCGCCAGGTACTTGTCCAGGCAGGCGTTCCCGCTCAGCGTGATGCCGTGGTTCCCGCCACCCTGTTCGACCACCAGGCTGGAGCCGCGCAGCGCGTGGTGGACCGTCACGCCGCCCTGGTAGGGGGTGGCCGCGTCGTTCGTGGCCTGGAAGAGCAGCGTCGGCGGCAGCGCCTTGTTGGCGATGTTCACCGGCCGCAGCGTCTTCGTCGGCCAGAACGCGCACGGCGCGTTGTACCAGGCGTTGTTCCAGGCCATGAACGGCGCCTTGCCGTACACCGCCCAGTTGTCCTTGCGCCACTGGTTCCAGTCGCGCGGCCAGGACGCGTCACGGCACTGCACCGCGGTGTAGATGCTGTAGCCGTTGTCGCCGGAGGCGTTGACGGCGCCGAGGTTCTCGTAGGCCGCGACGAGCGGGGCCGTGTTCTTGTCGTTCACGTAGGCCGCGAACGCCTTGGCGAGGGAGGGCCAGTAGCCGTTGTAGTAGCCGCCCGGGATGAAGGTGTCCTCCAGTTCGGAGGCGCCCACCTTCTCGCCCGCGGGGTTCTTGGCGAGCGCCTTGCGCATGGCGTACCACTCGGCCTCGACCCCGGCCGGGTCCGTGCCGAGCTTGTAGGTCGCGTCGTGCTTGGCGACCCAGGCCATGAACGCCTGGTGGCGGTCGTTGAAGGCGTAGTCCTGACCGATGTTGTCCTCGTACCAGACGCCGCTGGGGTCGACGATGGAGTCGAGCACCAGACGGCGTACGCGCTGCGGGTAGAGCTTCGCGTACACGGCACCGATGTAGGTGCCGTACGAGTAACCGAAGTAGTTGATCTTCCTGGCGCCGAGCGCGGCGCGGATCGAGTCCATGTCCCGGACCGCGCTCACCGTGTCGATGTACGGCAGCAGGTCGGCGTACTTCTTGCCGCACGCCTTGGCGAAGGCCTTGGCGCGGTCCAGGTTGGCCTTCTCGATCGCGGGGGTACTGGGCACGGAGTCCGGGCGCACCGGGTTGAACGACCCGGGCCTGCAGTCCAGGGCGGGCTTGCCGGCGCCGACGCCGCGCGGGTCGAAGCCGATGACGTCGTACTGCGCCGCCACTGCCTTCGGCAGCGAGGAGGCGACGAATCCCGCCAGCGAGAGTCCGCTGCCGCCGGGACCGCCCGGGTTCACCAGCAGCGGTCCCTGGTACGTCTTCGCGGTGTGCGGGACGCGTGAGAGGGCGAGGGTGATCTGCCGGCCGTGGGGCTTGGTGTGGTCCAGCGGCACCTTCAGGGACGCGCATTGGAGCGTCGGATACTTACTGGTCCCGCACTTCTTCCAGGTGGGTTTCGCGATGGTGAGGGTGGTGCGCGGTGCGGTCGCGGAACCGGCGCTCGCGTCGGCGGGGATCGACGTGATCATCCCGGCCAGCACGGCGGCCGCCCCGCACAGAGCAGCTGCGCGTTTCTTCACAGAGCCTCCCAAGGACGGAGGATTTTGAGCCGTGCACGCCACGGCCTTCGCCGCATCGTCCCGGAAAGGGGCCCCGGAAGAATTCGTTCTGGACAGTCTTGACCCAATTGAGCCGTGTGATGCGCCCGGATGCCGTCAGGAACGGTCCGGGCAGCGGCCTTTCGCCGCGGTCAGAGCAGGGTGAGCTGGGTCGGCTCCGGCGTGGCGGGCGCCACCGGTTCGGCGGACTCGGAGGGCGCGGCGATCCTGCGGGACATCCCCGCGCGCGTGGGACCGATGCCGTACTCCTGGGCCAGTTCGTGGACCTGACGGGTGATCCGGCGCTGGTACCACTTCGGGGCGTACGCGCCCTCCGCGTACAGCCGCTCGTAACGTCGTACGAGATACGGGTGGTAGTGCTCCAGCCAGGCCATGAACCACTCCCGGGCGCCGGGCCGCAGATGCAGCACGAGCGGGGTCACCGAGGTGGCCCCGGAGGCCGCTATCGCCCGCACTGTGGCGCGCAGTTGGGCCGGGCTGTCGCCGAGGAAGGGGATCACGGGGGCCATCAGGACCCCGCAGCCGATGCCGTGGTCCGTGAGGGTGCGTACGACGTCCAGGCGGCGCTCCGGGGCCGGGGTGCCCGGCTCGACGGTGCGCCACAGCTGGGAGTCGGTGAAGCCGACGGAGACCGAGATCCCGACGTCGGTGACCTCGGAGGCCTGCTTCAGGAGGTCGAGGTCGCGCAGGATCAGCGTGCCCTTCGTCAGGATCGAGAAGGGGTTCGCGTGGTCGCGCAGGGCCGCGATGATGCCGGGCATCAGCCGGTAGCGGCCCTCGGCCCGCTGGTAGCAGTCGACGTTCGTGCCCATCGCGATGTGCTCGCCCTGCCAGCGGCGCGAGCCGAGCTGGCGGCGCAGCAGCTCCGGCGCGTTGACCTTCACCACGATCTGGGAGTCGAAGTCGAGTCCCGTGTCGAGGTCCAGATAGCTGTGGGTCTTGCGCGCGAAGCAGTACACACAGGTACTGCTTCTCACGCGGAGAAGGCGATCGAGGCATTCGCGAAGACCTACGGCACCAAGTGGCCCAAGGCCGTCGCGAAGATCACCGACGACGCCGAGGAACTGCTGGCGTTCTACGACTTCCCGGCCGAGCACAGGGTCCACCTGCGGACCACCGCTGTAATCGTCAGGAGGGCAGGTCACGGGCCAGCGCCGGGGATGGCGGGCAGGCGGGGCCTGCCGATCGGGCGCGTGGGCTGCCATTGGGCGGCCAGCAGAGCGTAGGCGCGTTCGGCCTGTTCGGCGATCTCGCGTTTGTGGCGGCGCAGTTGCTTGTTGTTGTAGTCGTAGCCCGCCCCGCGGCGGGCGTTCCGGCGTTCGGCGCCGGCGGTCAGCTCGTGCTTGCGGCGTTTGAAGGCGACCAGGCTCGGGCGGGCGAAGGCGTAGTCCTGCTCCTTGGTGACCAGGTGCCAGGCGATGACCGTGATCTTACGGGCGACCGCGACGATCGCGATCTGCATCCCGCGCCGGGCAGCGATCCGCTGGTGCAGGGCCCGCAGCGGGCCCGGGGAGCGCAGCGCGGCGAACGCGGCCTGCACCAGCATCCCGCGGGCCTTGCCGCAGCCGGCCTTGGTGATCCGGCCGTGATGGGCGGGTGTCCCGCCGGACTGGCGCACCCGCGGGTTCAGGCCGAGGTAGGACACGAGCTTGTCCGCGCTGTCGAAAGCGGTGGAAGTCCCGACGGCAGCCAGCACGGTGACCGCGGTCATCGCGTCCACCCCGGGGATGGTCATCAGGCGCCGCACGACCGGGTCGTCCAACGCCTCGGCGGCCAGCCGCCGTTCCACCTCGGCGAGTTCGCAGCCGTAGAAGTCGAGCTGGCGCAACAGGGCGCCCACGGTCTGCCGCTCGTACGGCCACTCCACTTCTCGTGATCGGCGTGCCCGCCTTGCCTGTTGCCCCTGCCCGTCTAATAGCCCTGACCGCCTCCGAGCGCAAGCGGCTCAAGACGATGGCCTACGGCCACAAGACCGAGTACCGGCTCCGCCAGCGCGCCCAGGTCGTTCTGCACGCGGCCCGGAATCGCTCCAACGCCCGCATCGCCCGGGAGACCGGGCTGCACCTGGACACCGTCCGCACCTGGCGCGGCCGGTTCGCCGAGCACCGCCTGCCCGCCCTGTCCGACCGCAAGCGCTCCGGTCGCCCCGCCTCCTTCACGCCGTTACAGACCGCGCAGGTCAAGGCCCTGGCCTGTCAGCTGCCTGCCGAGAGCGGCACACCGCTGTCGCGCTGGTCGGCTCCGGAGCTGGCCCGCGAGGTCGTCGCCCGCGCCATCGCCGGCGCGATCTCCGCCTCCACCGTGCGGCGCTGGCTCAAGCAGGATGCGCTCAAGCCCTGGCAGTACCAGTCCTGGATTTTCATCACCAACCCTGCCTTCCGCACCAGGGCCGAGCGCGTGCTCGGCCTCTATGCCCGCACCTGGAACGGCGAAGCGCTCGGCGCGGACGAGTACGTGATCAGCGCGGACGAGAAGACCTCCATCCAGGCCCGCTGCCGCTGCCACCCGACCCTGGCCCCCGGGCAGGCCAGGGCGATGCGGGTGAACCACACCTACAGCCGCGGTGGTGCGCTGGCCTACCTGGCCGCCTACGACGTTCACCACGCGAAGATCTTCGGCCGCTGCGAGCCGAGTACCGGCATCGCCCCGTTCACGGCCCTGGTCGACCAGGTCATGAACCAAGAAACCCTACGCCAGCGCGAAACGCGTGTTCTGGGTCGTCGACAACGGCTCCTCCCACCGGGGGGAAGAAAGCCATCGACCGCCTGACCACAGCGTTCCCGAACGCGGTCATGGTCCACACCCCCGTCCACGCCTCCTGGACGAACCAGATCTAGATCTTCTTCTCCATCGTCCAACGCAAGGTCGTCTCGCCCAACGACTTCACCGACCTCAACGAGGTCACCGACCGGCTCCGAGCCTTCGAAGGCCGGTACAACGCCCCGGCACAGCCGTTCCAGTGGAAGTTCACCACCTCCGACCTGGACGATCTGCTGGCCAGACTCGACCGACACACCGCCGATCACCCAGAAGAATCCTCCGCCGCCCCGGAAACATGATCAACCCCCGAAGGACTTACGACGCAGACCACTTAGCTTGTGCTTTATGGTCGGCGGCTTCGTTGAGGTCAGCAGCGCACGCGGGCGGTGTCACCGTCGATACGGACGATGCACTCTTTGAAGAGCACCATGGGCCGACCTTCGTCTTCGGCAACGAGCGTTAGTCCGAGGTCCATGATGGGCTTGATGGCCTGTGCTGTTCGAGAGCCGTCGGGGTCCGGGCCGTGCAGGGCCGCCCAGCTCTCGAACAGCACACGGACTCCTTCCCACCCGGGCCCCGGGATGAAGTGGCAGAGGAACGTTGGCTGATCAATTGCGTACTGCCGTAGTTCGCCGATCCGGGTGTCGCCCTGCTTGAGCCACCACGTCCCGTTCACTACTACTCCCATCAGCCACGACTTCAGGCGGGTTGCCTGGACCCGAACTCCGTTGTGCCGAATTGTCCGTCGAACTGAATCCCTCACGCGGAAGTTCACCAGACGTGTAGGCGGCCTCCGTCCGATTCTGTGCTCCGACCAAGGAATGCACCGAACCAGAACGAAGGCCGTGGGGATGAGCCTGCCGCACCTCGATGTCCCGGGGGAAGCGTTCGCCGAAGCGTCACGCTTTCGGGACGACTTCTTCGACTGCCTGACCACCCGCAGGGACGAGCTGTTCGAGCTGGCCGACGCGCTGCTGTGTGCGGACGGGCCGGTGACTGCGCCGGTGGACCTGACGTTGGTGGCCGAACATCGGCGCGGACACGGCGCGATGTACGACGCATTGAACAACGGGAACGTCGACGTTCCGCGACTGCGTCAAGTGCTGGCCGGGTTGCCCATGCCGCAGGCCGCCGACGGGCGCTTGGTCCTGGCGGTGGACATCACCCGTTGGCTCCGGCCGGACGCACCGACCAGTGCGGACCGCTTGTTCTGCCACGTCTACGGTCGCAGTGGCCGGTCCTCGGACCAGTTCGTACCGGGCTGGCCCTACTCGTTTGTCGCCGCCCTGGAATCGGGCCGGACCTCGTGGTGCCAGATCCTGGATGCTCTGCGGTTGGGGCCGGCCGACGACGTCGCCGAGGCCACCGCCAGCCAGGTTCGTCGCGTGGTCGAGGATCTCATCGACATGGGCCGATGGCACGTCGGAGACGCCGACATCCTGATCGTCTTCGACGCCGGCTACGACGCTCCACGCATGGCTCACCTGCTGAAAGGGCTGCCGGTGGAGGTCCTCGGGCGAATGCGCACGGACCGCGTGATGCGCAAGCCGGTCCCGGTTCCCTGGATCTCCCCGCCGGAGGGTGGACGGCCGCCGAAGCACGGCAAGGAGTTTCGCTTTGCCCGCCCGGACACATGGGGTGATCCGGATGCCGCGACGGCGCAGGTCACGGACCGCTACGGGACTGTCCGCGCGCTGGCCTGGGACCGCATTCACCCCAGGCTGACCACTCGGTCCGCGTGGATCGACCACACCGGCCCCCTGCCGGTCATCGAAGGCACCCAGATCCGCCTGGAAGTCGACCGATTGCCCGCCGGCGGGGACCCGCTGCCACTCTGGCTCTGGTCGTCCGCCACCGACCTGAGCGGCGAAGACGTCGATCTGCGCTGGCAGGCGTTCCTCCGCCGGTTCGACCTGGAGCACACCTTCAGAATGATCAAGCAGACGCTCGGCTGGACCCGCCCGAAACTCCGCACACCCGCGGCAGCAGACCGATGGACCTGGCTGATCATCGCCGCCCACACTCAACTCCGCCTCGCCCGGCCCCTTGTCGAAGACCTCCGCCGCCCCTGGGAACGTCACGCGAAGCCCGGTCGACTCACCCCCGCCCGCGTTCGCCGCGGGTTCAGGAACCTCAGCCCCCACATGCCATGCCCAGCCCGTGCACCCAAACCGAACCAGCCAGGCCCGGGCAGACCCCTCGGCTCCAAGAACCGACACCCCGCCACCCGCTACGACGTGGGCAAGACAGTCAAACGACCCGAGACGATCACCGAACGCAACCAGGCCAGACCATAAAGCACAAGCTTAGAGGCCGCGCGGATAGGCGTAGTAAGGCATCCCGGCAGCAAGGCAGGCGCAGGTCCTGACGATCATGGAGTTGCGACGTTCTGTGATCACCTGGGAGACCTGTGCCTGTACTGCCATCGTGGCTGACCGAACCCCTCTGGGATCAGTGAGCGGTGTGCATCGTGAAGTCGCAGGTCACGGGTCTGGTGTGAATGGCGAGTTGGGTACTCGTGCCGGTCGGCGGCCGATGACCATGGCGTAGATCATCGGGCAGGTCCGGCTCCGGCGGGATGCCGGGTTCGGCTGCGCCCACGACCGGCCCCCGCCTACGATCCGTCAGCAGGTCGGCACGCCGTGAGAACACGGGAGGGCGCGGGGATGCAGGAGCGGCAGTGGATCACCGCCCGCCGGAGCGAACTGGACGCCCTCGCCGAGGAGTTGACCAAGCAGCTCCAGGAGGTCCAGGCCGAACGGGATGAACTGGCGATCGCGGAACGGGTGTTGAACCGCCTGGCCGACAGGACCGGGCCGACGCCGAGGCTGTCGCTCCGGTATCGGCGAAGATGGCCGGGCGGGCAGTCCTGCCCATCCCGCACCGCAGCGACGCGGCTGATGAGGGCGCGCTACCCGGCGACTACCGCGAGATCCTGGCGATCGTGCGGGAGGCCAACGGCCCGGTGCAGGTCAGGGCGGTCGGCGAGCGGCTGGGTCTGGACGCCTCGGTGCGCGGCAAGCTGGAACCTTTGCGGGCGAAGATGACCAAGCTCGCCGACCGCGGCTGGCTGCACAAGCGGGGCGACGGGCGGTTCACGGCACGTCCGTAGTCGCGCGGGGGCGCATCCGTAACTCACGGATCCCCGACGGCAGTTGAGTGGTGTGAAGAAAGATAACGGTCTCGCCGAGGGTCCTGACGGCCTTGTTTACACCGCCCGCCTGCCGCTGTCGAGCGCGACCTTGAACTATCTCGCCGACCTGATACGCGGCCACCTGAAGAAGATCGGCTCGCGGTGGCGGGCGTTGCCCGCGGGGAAGATCGCCGGCATCGTGCTGGCGGTGCTGCGCTGTGACCAGCGGCCCGGCGATCTGGCCGGCGGGAACGGGGTGCACCGCACCACCGTGAGCCGGTGGGTGCGCGAGGTCGTCGGCCTGCTGGCCGCTCGCGCCCCGCGCCTGGACCGCGCGTTGAAGAAGCTCGCCCGAAAGGGTGGCGGCGTGGTCCTGCTGGACGGCTCCCTCATACGCACCCGCCGTCGCACCGGAGCGGACAACCGGCCGAACTACTCGGGCAAAACCAAATGCCATGGCCTCCTCGTGATCGCGCTCACCGACGACCGCGGTCGACTGGTGTGGATCTCTGCGGTGCGGCCCGGACGCACGTCGGAGGTCACCGCCTGCGGCACGACAAGCTCACCGCCCACTTGCGGGCCGCCGGGCTCGGCGCCATCGCCGACCTGGGGTTCGTCGGCCTCGACGACAGCGGCCCGGACGCCGACCCGGCGGTGATCACCGGCTACAGGGCGGCCCGGAACCGGCCCCTGACCCGTGGCCAGAAGCTGTCCAACAAGGCGCTGGCCCCGGTTGAGCACGGCTTCGCCCATCTGAAGAACTGGAGAGTTCTCGGCAAGGTCCGCACGGATCCGAGGTGGGCGACCGCGCTGGTGCGGGCCCTGCTGGTGCTTACGAACCGGGAAGTGGCCCGCTGACGAATGATCTTGTCGGTGGACTACCGCTCCGGACCTGCCCGAGTTTCCTGATGCCTACGCGCACCAGGCCGTCTGACGTGCAGTTTTCATTACGCGCGGGTCTCATTGGGGCTCCGGTCACGCGAGGCCCCACGACGGGATCAGACGGTGAGGACGAGCTTGCCCTGGAGGTGGCCGCCGTCGAGCAGCCGGTGCGCGTCGGCGACGCGCTCGAACGGGAACGTCTCTTGCACGTGGACCTGGAGCCTGCCCTGTTCGACGAGTTCGACGAGACCTCGCAGGCCGACCGGATCGGGGTCGACCGCGATGCCGCTGAAGCGCATGCCGGCCGCCTCGTACTTGGCGACGAGCTTCGGATCCCCCTCGGCGACCGCCGTCACCAGGTGACCGCCCGGGCGGAGCACTTCGAGCGACCGCTCGACGGTGTCGCCGCCGATCCCTAGGCCAGCTGGTCGTACAGCCGGGACAGGTCCCCGGCCAGGCCTGCCTTGACCTGGCGGGTGAGGTCGTCGCCGAGGACCTCGTACGCGCCCGTCTCGACGCCGTCGAGGGCGAGGGCCGCGATGTCACGCGGGTCGGACTTGGGCGCGGCGACACCGGCCGCCAGGTCTGTGTCTACGTACCCCATGTGCAGTCCGGTGACGGAGATGCCGCGCGGCTGCAGTTCCAGGCGCAGGGAGTTGGACTGCGACCACAGGGCGGCCTTGGAAGCGCTGTAGGAGCCGCCGAGTGCCAGCCAGGAGAGCACGGAGTGCACGTTGAGGATGTGGCCGCCGCCGTTGCGCTCGATGATCGGCACGAAGGCGCGGGTGAGCAGCAGCGGCCCGTAGAAGTTGGTCTCGAACTCCCTGCGTACGTCGTCGACGGGGGAGTCGAGGAAGGAGGCGCCGACCACGGCACCGGCGTTGTTGATCAGCACGGTGACGTCCTGCGCCTGTGCGGCGGCCGCGGCCACGGAGGCCGGGTCGGTGACCTCCAGGGCTACCGGGACCGCGTCGGGGTGCGTCACGGTGCGCGGGTCGCGGGCCGTGGCGTAGACCTTGGCGGCTCCACGCGCGTACAGCTCTTCCACCAGCGCCTTGCCGATGCCCCGGCTGCCGCCGGTGACGAAGACGTTGGCGCCCTTCAATGCGGTCATGACTGCCTCCACAAGAGTTGGAAAACCGTTCGGTTTCCAACACGGTAAACCGATCGGTTTCCAGGCGCAAGTGCAAGCAGGAACTGATGTGGGTCGGGGAGGGTCTGGTGGCGGGCCGGCAGCGGGGATGGCCGGGCCACGATCTCTCTGCCCTGGGCCAGGACGATGACCTCGTCGTTGCCGCAGAACACGGTCACCGTCCCGCCGATCGCCCCGCGGGGTCGACGGAGTAGTCACAGGTGTCGACGCGGACACTGAGGTCATGCCCCAGGCGGGTCGGGAAGCGTTTCCAGGACGGCGGGTCAACGGGTGGCAGTGCGAGCATCCCGGCCCGAGCCGCCTCCCACCGGTTGCTCGGGCGGATCCCAAGGGCAGTGGGCGCGCCCGCATCCATGGGGATGGCGCCAAGGTCCACGAGTGCGACAACACCGCGGCGAACCGCTCACAGCACCCGCGGGGATGGCACCCAGCTCTACGAGGGCACCGAGGTGGAGCGCTGGCACGAATTCCTGCAAACGGGGTTCGAGGAGGCGGAGTGGCGGCCGAAGTGCCACCGTCTGCTGGGCGGTGAGGCGTTCGGCCGACTGACCGTGCACTTCAAGCCCGACGACACCGCGCATGCGGTGGAGCAACTCGACTGGATGCGGGCGCAGTTCTTCGGCAACCACCCAGACGACCGCCCGGCGGCGCGAAAACATTCGGGCCGTGCCTCCGCGGCGTCGAAGTGGGCCGACCGCATCGCATGCCTGCTCAACGAGGCCGGCCGCGTCCTTATCCGCGGTGGCGTGGGCGGGGCAGGAGTGCGAACGCGCTCTCCGCGATCGAGGTCAGGCGGCCAAGGCTTTGGCCGGACGCGCCTGCGGCATCGATCCCGCGGATGAGGGTCAGCAGAAGGTAGGCAAGGTCGTCGGGATCCGCGTCGGGGCCGATGTCGCCGTTGCGCTGCGCCGCTCGCACGCACTCGGCCACCGACGTCGCGACCGCGGAGAAGGTGGCGTGGGCGATGCGTGCCACCTCGGGGTCGGAGGTGCCGATCTCCAGGGCCGTCTTGGCAGCGAAGCAGGCCGCGGCCGCCCGGTCGGGGGCGGGGGGGACGTCGTCGGCGAGTGGCACCCCGTCGACGGCGCCGAGCAGGAACCCATGCAGTCGTTCCAGGGCGCCCTCGTCCGGTCCGGCGAGCGCCTCCACCGCCGACTGCGTCAGCCGGGCGGAGTAGCCGTCCATCGCCTGCAGCAGCACGCCGTGCTTGCTGCCGAACGCGGCGTAGAGGCTGCCGCTGCCCAGGCCGGTGGCGGCGCTGATGTCCTCGACACTCGTGCCGTTGTAGCCCGTGGTGCGGAACTGCCGCTCGGCGGCATGGATGACGTGGTCGCGGTCGAAGCTTCGTGGTCTTGCCATACGGAGACGGTACGGCCGACCTACCGTTCTTGACAACTCACTACAGAACTGCCAAGGTTCTTGAGCGTTCACTACATAACCAACCTGAGCTCGCCGGACCGGCTGCGTGCACGCCTGGCGCGATTGAGAGCAACACATGTCCACTCAGAACTCCGCCGCGCTGCCCGGCGTCGCGGCGCCTTCCCGGCCGACAAGGCCCGGCCTGATCCTCGCGATCCTGGCGACGGCGAGTTTCATCGCCGTACTGGATCTGTACATCACGAACGTCGGCCTGTCCTACATCGGCAGCGGTGTCCACGAGACCTCGCTGTCGAGCCTGAGCTGGGTGCTCAGCGCGTACGCGATCACCTACGCCGCGCTTCTCGTCCCCGCGGGAAGACTTGCCGACCGCTACGGACCCAAGGGCGGCTTCGTCCTCGGCATGGCCGTGTTCACCGCCGCCAGCATCGGCTGCGGTCTGAGCGGCAACATCGTCGCCCTGATCGCGTTCCGGGTCCTGCAGGCCGCCGGCGGCGCACTGCTGACCCCGACGAGCCTCGGGCTCGTCCTCACGACCGCGCCGGCCGAAAAGGTCTCCGCGTACGTCAAGGTCTGGTTCACCGCCAGTGTCCTGGCCGCCTCGGCCGGACCCCTCCTGGGCGGCCTTCTCGTGGAGGCGTCGTGGCGGTGGCTGTTCCTGATCAACGTGCCCTTCGGAGTGATCGCGGTCATCGGCGCCCTGCGGTTCGTGCCCAATCAGCGGCACGACCAGAACGCGCGCATCCCCGATGCGATCGGCACGCTCCTGCTCATCGTCGCGATCGGCTCCCTCGCGCTGGCAGTGGTGCAGGGCCCCGACTGGGGCTGGTCGTCCGGCCGTGACATCGGCTCGTTCGCCGTTGCCGCCGTCGCCACCGCCGCCTTCATCGGCCGGTCCGCCAACCACCCCTCGCCCGTCATGCGACTGGACCTGATGCGTGACCGGGTCTTCGCCTCCGCCAACATCGCGGCCCTTCTCACGCTCGCCTCGTTCTCGATCATGCTCCTGTCGGTGATCCTCTGGATGCAGGGACACTGGCACTACTCCGCGATCAAGGTCGGCCTGGCCTCGGCACCCGGTCCGGCGGTCGTGCCGATCTTCGCGGCCATCGCGGAGACCCTGCAGCAGAAGAAGAAGGTGCCGGCCGGCGCCATCGCCGCCGCAGGCGCGCTGATCGTGGGCGTCGGCGCGGCACTGTTGGCGGTCCGAGTGGGGAACGATCCCAGCTATGCCGCGGACTTCCTGCCCGCCTGGCTCGTCGTCGGCGCGGGAGTGGGCCTGGCCCTGCCCACGATCCTGTCCAGCGCCACGGTGGATCTCGCGCCGGAGGACTCCGCGACCGGCAGCGCGATCGTCAGCATGTTCCAGCAGATCGGTTCCGTGATCGGCGTCAGCGTCCTGGTCGCCGTCCTCGGTGTCGCCTCCGGTGGGGCGAGCCTCGAGGTGTTCCGCCACAGCTGGTGGGTGGCCGCCGGCATCGCCGCTCTCGGGATCATCGTCAGCCTCGGCCTCACGCCACGGAAGAAGGCAGCGGCAGACCGGTCCGTCCCGATCGGCGTACCGGCCGGGGACTGACCGCTCCACAGCAGACCGGGGGCGGGCTCCCTCCGGTGAACGGCCGCCGTCGTGACCGTTCACCGGCACCGCCCCGGCTTCAGACAGCCGTACTCGCCACTTGGTCCGGGACTACTGGACCGCAACGCCGCGAAGGCACCTTGGAGATTGAATTCATGACACAGCTAACACAGCGACCGCCGCTCGGCGAGGACTCCCCGGCCAGGGGATCCCGAACAGGTGACCGGGTCCGTCATCGGACGGTTCAGGTGGGCGGAGTGGAGGTTCCGATCCTTGAGGCCGGCAGCGGGCCGCTGGTCCTCTGCCTCCACGGATTTCCCGACCATGCCGCCAGCTGGACGGGCATACTCGACCGCCTTGCACAGGAGGGGTATTGGGCGGTCGCGCCCGCACAGCGCGGATACTGGCCCGGGGGCGCGGCGCCCGACGGCTCCTATCGCCCGTACTCGACCGGACAGGACGCCCTGGCCCTGATTGAAGTGCTCGGGCGCGAGCAGGCGGATCTCATCGGTCACGACTTCGGTGCTGCGGCGGCGTACGCGGCAGCGAACCTCGACGCGACACGTGTCCGCAAGCTTGTCACCATGGCGGTTCCCCATGGCCGCCAAGTGCTGAACGCATTCGTCAGCGACGGCGATCAGCAGCGACGCAGCTGGTACATGTTCTTCTTCCAGACAGCCATGGCGGAGGCGGCCGTCGAGCTCGACGACTTCGCCTTCATCGACCGGCTCTGGCGGGAATGGTCACCCGGCTACGAGCTGCCGGATGCGGAGCGTGCCGCGCTCAAGGAAACCCTCCGTGCTCCAGGAGTCCTGACCGAGACCCTGGGCTACTACCGCCAGGCGTTCTCGCCCCCCGCGGACGAGGCGGCCCAAGCCCTGGCAACCCGGTCGTACGGTGCCATCACCGTCCCCTCGCTCTACCTCCACGGGGCCGACGACAACTGCATGTCCGCGGAGTTGAGCGCCGGCATGGACGACCTGTTCACGAACGGCCTCGAACGCATCGTCGTACCCGGCGCAGGGCACTTCCTGCACCTCGAGCAGCCCAAGACGGTCGCCGACCACATATTGGGCTTTCTGAACAGCTGACGCCCCTCCGACCAGCCAGGGCTCGAATCATTCCTCGGGAGGCCACACCCGTGGCCCCAATCCTGCGAACAAGGAGTATCACCCGCCATGTCGTCAATCCTCATCACTGGCGCCTCCAAGGGCGTCGGCCGTGCAACCGCCGCCGAGCTCGCCAAGCGTGGCCACCGCGTCATCGCGACGGCGCGCGACCCCCGCTCGCTCGACGGTCTCGATGTCGCCGAGCGCCTGCGTCTCGATGTGACCGACCAGGCCAGTGTCGACGCAGCCATCAAGGACGCCGGGGAAATCGACACCCTGATCTCCAACGCTGGTGCCATCTTCGCCGCCGCGGTCGAGGCGAGCCCGCTGGACGAGATCGAGCGCCTCTACTCCCACAACACCGTCGGTGCGATCCGCGTGACGCAGGCCGTGCTGCCGCAGATGCGTCAGCGCAACAAGGGCCGCCTCATCTTCGTCTCCAGCGTCGGTGGACGCACCGTCCACCCCAGCCAAGCCGCCTACGGCGCCACCAAGTGGGCGCTCGAGGCGTTCGGTGAGACGCTGGCGCTCGAGCTCGCGGGCTTCGGCGTCGACGTCACCCTGGCCGAGCCGGGCCCGATCAGCTCGGGCGCGCTGGACGACGTGTTGTCCTACCGCCTCTCGGACGACCCCTACGCGGCGCTCCTCGACGGACCCGGGATCCCGGCCGAGATGATGAGCAGTCCCGAGCAGGTTGCTGCAGTCCTTGCCGATCTCGTCGAGAGCCCGGAGGTCCCCCTGCGTGTGCCGGTAGGCCCGGTCGCCGAGCACGTGATCAATGCCCGCAACTCGGCACCCTGGGACCGGCCCTTCGTCCTCGGCTGAACACCGCCCACACTTCTGGGGGCGAGGCGCAACGAGTGCCCAGCCACGGGCAGTTGCTCCTCGCCACCCGGTGAATGCGACGACGGTGAACCGCTCCGGGTTCCGAATCTGCCACTTGGCCGGGATTTGGCCCGCCTGCCGCGGTCCGGCACGCGCATCGCCGAGACCGGGCTCGACGAGGTCGAGCGAAACCTCGGCCACTACCTCGGCCTCGTCTGCCAACCGGCCGGTCAGCAGGCACGGGCAGCCGACGTCACGGCGCCGACCCACCACGCGGTTCCAAGAACGCATCAGAGTGACTCTGAACTGGAAGGAGAAAGCCACATGACCGACGTGCACATCGACGCGCCTCACGCGGCCGCCCAAAGGGGCATCACGGAGTGGCACCGCATCGTCACGGAGTCCGACTGGGACCGGCTCCAGGGCTTCGGCGTAGTCGCCGGGCGTCCGGTTCATGACGGTCTGCCAGGTTGATGCCCAGGGAGAGCGGAACAGGCACGGCTTCCAAGATCATGGAGTTCTCGACGCCCCGTGATCTGCCTGGAAGACCGTGCCTGCCGAAGCATCATCGCTGATCCCGCCTGCCCTTGACCAACTGCGCGACCATCCCCAGGTCGCGCCGGAAGACGTGCCCGGGCTGCTGGACCGCCTCGCCCAGGTGCCCGATCCGCGTGACCCCCGTGGAGTGCGCCACGCTCTGGTCGGCGTCCTTGCCCTGGCCGCCTGCGCGGTGCTGGCGGGGGCAACGTCACTGCTGGCGGTCGGCGAGTGGATCAGCGACGCTCCGCCCCACGTGCTGGAACACGTCGGTGTGCGGCTCGACCCCCTGTTCCCTAACCGGTCCCTGCCTGCGGAAACGACGGTTCGACGGCTGCTGGCCCGGATCGACGGCGACGCACTGGACCTGGCGGTCGGCCGCTGGCTCACCGACTGCCGCAACCGAGCCAGGGGCCGGCTGCGCGGCCTGGCGGTCGACGGCAAGAGCCTTCGCGGAGCGGCCAGGGCCAATGGCCGCAAGATCCACCTGCTCGCAGCCCTGGACCACACCACCGGCCTGGTCCTGGCCCAGCTGGACGTGCAGGAAAAGACGAACGAAATCACCTGCTTCCAGCCGTTACTGGAGACCATGGCCGATCTGGCCGGGGTGGTCGTCACCAGCGACGCCATGCACACCCAACGCGAGCACGCCGACTACCTCCTCGGCCGCGAAGCCCACTAC
>NZ_JBEYFS010000122.1:0-35725 GCF_040634475.1 Streptomyces sp. NPDC007095 | reverse complement strand
GATACGCGACGACATCCACGAAGCCTTCCTCAGCCTGGCCTGCAGCATCATCTGCTGGCGACGACTGAGGAACCTCTCACTTTGTTAGGAGTTCTTAGTCCTCGCTACCGGTGAGTCGTAGAGCCGCCCTGCTCATCACAAGGTGGGGCGCGAAACCACGGCCTGCACGGGGATGCCGACATCGAGCGGTTTCGCACCCTCGAGCACGAGGACGGCGACGCGATGCAGGCGGGATGACGAGCACGGGAAACAGTGTCATGAGTGCTCTGGGGTTGTTGTCCACGTCATACCCTCGCCGTACGCAGGCCGCGTCGGCGGGGCCAGATGCCTTCCTCGCCCGCTCGACCGGACGTCACGTGTCGGGGTCCTGGACGTGGCGGGTGAAGGCGCGCCGGTAAGCGGTCGGCGTGGTGTTGAGCGCGCGCCGGAAATGCAGTCGCAGGTTGGCGGCCGAGCCCAGGCCGGAGTCGCGCGCCACCAGGTCGATCGACTGGTCGGTGATCTCCAGGAGTTCGCGTGCCAGGCCGAGGCGGGCATTCACCAGCCACTGCAGTGGCGTCGTGCCCGTCTCCTCGACGAATCGGCGCATGAGGGAGCGTTCGGAGATGCCGGCTTGGCGGGCGAGTTGGGTCACGGTGAGTGGCTGAGCGAGCCGTTCCAGAGCCCAGGCCCGGGTGTCGGCGAGCGAGGTGTCGCCGGTGACCGTGACGGGGGCGGGTACGTACTGAGCCTGGCCGCCCTCACGGTGAGGAGCGGCGACGATGCCCCGGGCGATCTGGTTGGCCACAACGGCACCCAGGTCGCGGCGCACGATGTGCAGGCACAGGTCGATGCCGCAGCACACTCCGGCCGAGGTGAGGATGTTGCCCTCGTCGATGTAGAGCACGTCACGATCGACGTGCACGTCGGGGTACTGGCGTTCGAGTTCGTCTGTGTGCTGCCAGTGGGTGGTGGCGTGCAGTCCGTCGAGCAGGCCGGCTGCGGCCAGCGCGAATGCGCCGGTACAGATGGACACCACTCGTCGGCCCCGGTCGCGGGCCGTGGCCAGCACGTCGAGTACCGCCGGCGGAACGGGCCCCGGCTGCGGCAGGAACCGCGGACCGAACCCCGGCACGATCAGCGTGTCAGCCGCGCGCAGGACGTCCAGTCCGCCCGTGACGGCCAGCGCGAAGCCGCCGGTGGCGGAGACAGTACTGGCCGGTCCGCACACGGAGACCTCGTAGGGGGTCTCCGTGCGCGGACCGAAGATCTGCAAGGGGATGGCCAGGTCGAGCGGGGCCATCCCGTCCAGCGCCAGCACAGCCACTCGATGCACAGTCATGGCGGCATCCTAACGAAAGTAGGCATTTCTGCCACTCGTGGAGTCCGGCCGACGTAGCGAGGCTTGAGGCATGACCGGATCAGTTCCACAACCGGCGTCCGAGTCGGCCTGCGATGACCAGGCACCGGTGTGCCTGGCCCCGCCCATCGAAGTGAATGTGCATCCAGTGCGTTCCTCCACCGGAAGCCCACCGGGCCCCGGCCAGAGGGCCGTCCCCGCGCGGAGACCCGGTGTCGCGAGCCTGGTACTTCTGGCCTCGATCGTCGTATCCCTCCTCGCCGCCTCCAGCGCGCCGACCCCTCTGTACGCGAGATACGCGGCCGCGTGGCACTTCTCGTCGATCACCACAACCGTCGTCTTCGGCGTCTACGCGATCGCCGTGCTGCTGTCCCTGCTCATCTTCGGACGCGTGTCCGACCACATCGGCCGACGGCCGGTGCTGCTGGCTGCCCTCGCCCTGCAGACCGCCGCAATGACGGTGCTCACCACCGCCGGAGGCCTGGACGCACTGTTCCTCGGACGGGTCCTCCAAGGCATCTCCACCGGAAGCGCCCTCGGCGCGCTGGGCGCGGCGATGCTGGACGTCGACCGGCGCCGCGGCACCCTCGCCAACGCGGTCGTGCCGGGAATCGGCACCGGCATGGGCGCGCTGCTGTCCGGATGGCTGGTCCAGTACGCGCCGGCACCCACACACCTGGTCTACCTGGTCCTCATTGCCGTGTTCGTCGTCCAGGGCACGGCTGTGATCCGCATGCCGGAAACCGTGAGCCGCACGCCAGGCGTGCGCGCCGCTCTCCGCCCCGAACTGGCCATACCGTCCGGCCTGCGCGCCCCAGTCCTCGCGGCGGCGCCGATCCTGTTCGCTGTATGGGCGCTCGCGGGCTTCTACGGCTCACTCGGCCCGGCCCTCGCCCGGCAGCTGTCCGGCTCCACCTCCACCGTGGTCGCCGGTCTCGGACTCTTCCTGCTGGCAGTGACCGGGTCACTGGCTGCCCTCGCACTCGACCGCGTCGCGCCGCGCATCGTGATGCTGCTGGGCATCGCGCTGCTCGCGGTGGGGTCGATGGCCACACTGGCCGCGGTCGACACGGGGTCGCCACTGGGATTCTTCGGCAGCACGCTGGTCGCTGGTCTCGGGTTCGGCGCCGGATACCAGGGCGGCATCCGCACCGCTGTTCCCCGCGCGGCGCCGCACGACCGGGCCGGCGTACTGTCCGTCCTCTTTGTCATCTGCTACGTCGGCATGGGCGTGCCCTCGGTCATCGCCGGGGTGCTGATCGTCCACGGCGGAGGGCTCATCGCCACCGCCCGCGACTACACACTGTTCATCCTCGTACTCGCAGCCGCAGCCCTGGCCGGACTGCTGTTGACGAACCGTTCGGCGCGACTCGTCACGCCGACCTGAGCCCCTGCGAGCCGACGTGCTTCGGGCAACGGCGGCCGCGACGCTCAGTGACGACCACCGCCAGAGCAGAGCACCGACACCATCACGGTCGAGGACCGGGGGCGATGTTCGGCATGCTCTGCGTCCCCGGAGAAACTCAGCCCGCTCTCCTCCTACCAAGCCGTCCCCCACACCCCAGCACCCACCCACCGCGACACCCGACTGACTCGCAACCACGCCAGGACTCGTACGCGTGCCCTACCCGTCCCTCCCGGCGCTCACCCTCGCCTCCTGGCGCACCTTCAAAACGTCACCCTCAGCCCGAGCCGGATCGGTGACACAGCCCGCTCGGCCCAACACCAGGAGCATCCCCATGACCGAATCCTTGGCCCCCCAGCACGAAGCCCCGGTCAAGACCATCTCTTTCGTCCAGTACCCGGGCCTCACCCCGCTCGACATCGTCGGCCCACTGCAGGTCTTCAGCGTGCTGTCCCGCCTCGTCCCCGGTTACGACACGGTCGTGGTCGGCGAGCGGATCGAACCGATGGCCACCGACACCCCGCTGTCCCTGGTTCCCAGCCACACCTTCGAGACCATGCCCGATCCGCACGTGCTCATCGTGCCCGGTGGCTCGGTCCCCACCGTCGCCGCGATGGCCGACGAGAAGCTGCTGGACAAGCTGCGTACCGCGGCCGTACGGTCCGAGATCGTCGGCTCCGTGTGCACCGGCTCCCTGCTTCTCGCCGCCGCCGGTCTCCTGGAAGGACGCCGGGCCAACACGCACTGGATGTACCGCAGCCTGCTCACTAAGTTCGGGGCTATCCCGGTAGCCGAGCGCTGGGTCCGTGACGGGAACGTCATCACCGCCGCCGGGGTGTCGGCCGGCATCGACCTGGCACTCCACCTGGTCGGCGAACTCGCCGGCCAGGACATCGCACGCAAGGTCCAACTGTTCGTCGAGTACGACCCCGAGCCCCCCTTCGGCCCGATCGACTGGGAGGCCGCCGACCCCGGCCAATACGCCCACCGCCTCCAGACGAGTCTTCACCAGGCCCTCGCCGACCATCCCGCCCTCCTGGAACGCCTGACCGGCTGAGTGCATGAGTGCATGAGTGATCATTTTCCGGTCCCGCGGCCGGACTTCGCTCGTTCCGGGGGGTTGCCGGCCGCCCGCGCATGACCGTTCCGCCCCGGGGGTCAGGCTTCGTCGCGTGACCGCAACATCAGATGTCCACCAGCTGCTCACCGGCGCCGGCGAGGTCCTTGACCGACTCCGCCACCAGGAAAAGGACCTGGAGGCGCTGGCCCGGGTGCGTGGGCGGCTGGCGGCCGGGGAAGCGGTGCTGGCCGCTGTCGAGCGCTGGCAATCGCTGACCTCCGCCGCTGCGGACCAGGCCGCGCCCGCCGTCCTGGCTCACGCATCCCCCGTACCCGTCGCGCAGCCGCCGCTGATCGAGCGGATCGCGCTGCTGCTGGCCCAGGACCCGGCCTTGGGGGAAGCTTCACCAGTGGTGTGCTCGGGCGTGAGGTCGGCGACGGCTGTACGGATGGCGCCCCGACTGACGTGGGGTTCGCGGGCCAGGCTGGCGACGGTGACCTGACCGGCTCCGACAAGGAGAGCCAGGAAGTCTCGATACTGGCGCTGCACCCGCTCCAGTCGGAGTTGGTGCACGTCGCCCTGCTCCTCCCGGACATCCTGAGCGAGGAGAAGTGGCAGAAGCGGCTCACCGGCGCTGACCGGCGGACCGTGCTACCGCTGTTCTGGACCCACGTGAACCTCTATGGCCGCTACAGCTTCACCGTGTCCGTCCCGTGCGAGGGGCTGCGGCTCTGCGCGGGACGGACAGGGCGCAGTCGGCGATGACGATGGCGGCGGCAACGATGCGGGCTGCCCGCTGCAGTGCTTGGCCGTGGTGGCTTACTTGGATTCGACTCGTGCGGCCGGGTCAGCCCCGGTGGCCAGTGCCTCGCATGCCGTCTGCCAGGCGTGGTCTGCGGGCTGGAAGTGGGTGTGCAGGTAGGCCGAGGTGAGGTGTGCGAGGGCGGCGACCCGTGCGGGGTTCTCGTCGGTGGTCTCGTCGGCGTCGTATCCGGAGATGCCGCCGAGCAGGTGCTCGGCGCCGAAGAGGGTGAGCAGGGTCTTGGGTGCGGGGGCGAGGTGGTAGGGGTCGGTGTGCCAGTCGGGGCCCGCGTCGGTGAAGTGCCGGGAGTCGTCGTGGTCGCCGGCGACGACCAAGGTGGGGGTGGTCATGGTGGAGAAGTCGGTGGTGTGGAAGAACGGCACCATCTCGGCCATCGGTCCGTTGAGGATGTCGCCGCCCCTGCCTGGTGCGGCCAGCAGCACGCCCGCCTTGATCCGGGGCTCGGTCAGGTTGACTTCCTCCCCGGTGTCGGGGTCGGCGCTGCGGGCGCCGAGCAGGAGGCTCGCGGTGTGGCCGCCGAGGGAGTGCCCGGCGACCGCGATCTTGTCGTGGTCGATGCGCCCGGCGAGCTGCGGCACGCTCTTCTCGATCTCGTCGAGCCGGTCGAGGATGTGGCTCATGTCCTGGGCGCGTGAGCGCCAGAAGAAGGGGGCTCCGGGGGTGTCGGCGAGCTGGTGGCTCAGGGTCCGGGAGCTGAGGTGGGTGGGCTGGATGACGACGAATCCGGCGGCGGCCCAGAGGTTGGCGAGGGGTGCGTACCCGTTCAGCGAGGAGAGGTTGTGGGAGCCGCCGTGGCCGTGGGAGAGCAGGATGACGGGCAGAGCGGTCCCGGTCGCGGGCGCGGAGACGCGGACCTGGAGGTCCACGGGCCGTCCGGGCACGGACAGGACCACCGGGCTGTACGACAGGACGGGAGCGGGCGAGCCGAAGCCGGCGGCGGTGTCGGTGTCGGTGGATGCAGTCATGGCGAGGGGTTCCCTTCTGTGGCCTGTGCCGCTGCCGGTTGCGACCGGGCGGTGGCAGGCGAGCGGTCAGGCGTGTCCGGCCTCAGCTAACCTGAAGCGGAACGCCGCTCCGTCTATTATTCGGAACGATGTTCCGGTTCGTCAAGCGGTGCAGGAAAGGGAGCCTGATGTCCACCGAGAGCCCGGCCGGGAAGGCGCCGGCCCGAAACAAGCGGTCCGACGCGGTACGCAACCAGCAGACGCTGCTCGCCGCAGCCGCCGAGGTCTTCGTCACCTCGGGCGTCGACGCGCCGATCCGCCAGATCGCGGCCAAAGCGGGCGTCGGACTGGGGACGATCTACCGCCACTTCCCGACCCGGGCGGATCTCGTCACCGCCGTCTACCGCCACCAGATCGAGGCATGCGCCGAGGCGGGCCCGAGCCTGCTGGCCGGCGCCGACTCCCCGTTCCATGCCCTCCGCCAGTGGATCGACCTCTTCGTCGACTTCCTGACCACCAAGCACGGACTCGCCGACGCCCTGCAGTCGGACAGCAGCCGCTTCGCCGCGCTGCACACCTACTTCCTCGACCGCCTGGAACCCGTGTGCGCGCAGCTACTCGACGCCGCGGCCGACGCCGGCGACATCAAGCCCGGCACACAGCCCTACGAACTCATGCGCGGCATCGGCAACCTGTGCATCGGACGCGACAGCGACCCGCGCTACACCCCCCGCCGACTGATCGAACTACTCCTCCAGGGACTCCAACAACCCCAGCCCGCCTGACAGAACGAACCGGTGCGCCCCCGGGCAGCCGGCATCGTCCGCCTCACCGGAGGCGGGCAGGGCTTCGTCTTTCTCTGCTTCCCTCACCAGAAGGTGGAGTCGTGGCAATGGCGGGGCAGGTTCTGCCTGCAACGCCGGCCCTCGGCCAGAGCGATGCGAGTGCTGCGGGACAAGGTCCGCACGGCCACCACCCGCTCGAAGACCGAACGGCCGGTGTCCGCCGTGGTCGCCGACCTCAGCCCCATGTTGCGGGGCTGGGCCGCGTATTTCCGCAACGGGAACTCCTGGCGGAAGTTCGACGCGATCGACGGCCGTGTCCACGAGCGGCCGGCGATCTTCGCCAGCCGGAAACACGGCCTGCGGGGCCGGAACTGGACCACCCGCTACACCTACGGGTGGATCAGTCGGCTCGGGATCTACCGCCTGACCGGAAACGTGCACTGGGCGACGGCGCATGCCCGCCGGTGAACGATGTCGGAAAGCCGGATGCGGGAGAACCACATGCCCGGTTCGAAGCGGCGGGGACTGGAAACGGAGCATCAGCCACCGCGCCAGTCATCGACCCTGCCAAGGCCGTGTCAGCCCGTCGGCCGGTAGTGCCCCAGCACCGCAGCCAGTTGGGCGAGCCGCTCCTGCAGGCGCTTTCGGCGCTTGGCCGCCACCACGCACTCGTTCACCCTGCCGTCTTCGTGCACCACAGCCACCATCAGCCGGGGACAGGCCGCCCTCCGGAGACGCCCGCCGCGTCCGCCACCACGTTCACTCGAGCCAACCGCGGCGGGCCGCCTGGGCCGCGGCCTGGAAGCGCGTGTCGGCGCCCAGTTCCGCCATCAGCCGGTGGATACGGCGCTGGGTGGTGCGCTGACTCCAGCCCTGGGTACGGGCAATGGCCGCGTCAGAGCAACCGGAGGCGAGAAGTCTGAGCAGGGCGAGGGTGTCGGCATCGGGACTGCCAGGTCGTGCGACCGGGGACCTGGTGTCCTGAAGCGGTGTCGCGCGTTCCCACTCGGCCTCGAACAGGGCTTCCAGGGCGACGAGCATCGGTGAGCGGTGGATGAGATACGCGGCGGAATGGCCGCCGGGCGCGAGGCTGAAGGGGATTATCGCCGACCTGTCGTCCGAGATCACCAGTTTCAGCGGCAACTCGGCGAGCACTCGCGCCTGTTCGCCGGTGCGTATGCTCGGCAGGATGTCGTCCTGGAGCCGGCCCGGCCAGTCCATCGCGGCCCGATCGTAGATCACGCGGTGGGCGACGCCTGTGCGTTGCCGCTGACGCTGGTTCTCCAGCTTGCTTCCGGGGCGGTCGACGTAGGGAGGCCGGTCGAAGGCGCGGAGCTGGCGCCGGGCACCCTCCGTCAGCCGGTGGACGGCCGCGCTGACGTCCTCGTGGCTGGTGAGCAGCTCCACTGCCATGTTCGGGTCGCTGATCCGGTGCGCCTCACGGTGCTTGTCGGCGAGCTGTTGCACCAGGGAACGAGCCGCGTCGAGTCGGCGCTCGCGTTCCTGGATCAGCTCGGTGACCGCCACATCGGGAGCGGCAGCGGTGAAGCGGGGCGGGCGGCCCGCGGACCTGGTGGCAAGTCCGTCCTTGACCAGAGTGGACAGCAACCTGCCGACCGCGCCCACGCTCATCCCGCAAGCTCCGGCGACCTGCGAGGCGGTGCTGCGGGGCAGCCCGATCAAAGCGGTGTAGACGAGTTGTGTTTCCGCGCCGAGTCCGACGACGTCAAATTCCATTTCCACTCCGGTGGTTCCTGGCAACCAGCCGCCACCTGGCGGAAGTCGGCCACAGCCACATTCTTGCGCCCGGTCCGCTTCCGTTGGCATCTTCCCCTGAAGAAAAGGGGCGTTGTTCTGCGGTGACGCGCAGGCACACGTCCCTGTCGTGTGTCAGCACACCGATCAGCAGAAGGTGCCCCTATGCCCCATGCCCGACCTCCGGCCGTCCGGCTCCTCCGCGCCTGCGCCGTCCTCGCCCTCACCGTCGCCGGCACCGCCGTGGCCCTTCCCGCATCCGCCGCATCGCCCACCTCCTCCACTTCCCTGGGCGGCACTCCCGCCACGCAGGCGTCGCCCAGCCCCGACAGACAGCGGCACGGCGTCGTTCCCGGCCAGATCCTGGTCACCCTGGACCAGCGGACCTCGGTCACCGGCCCGCTCCTGCACGGCACCCGAATCGCCGCCCGGACCCCGCATACCAACCGCGCGGCGCTCAACACCAAGTTCCGGGCCATCGGCGCCACATCACTGCACCCACTGGTCCAAGGCGACGACGCGCGGCTGTCCCGTACCTACGTCCTCACCACCGGCCGGCGCGACTCCGCCGCCGTCGCCCGTTCCCTGCGCGGCACCCAAGGAATCGCCGACGCCGAGCCCGATCGCTACGTCAACACCATGAACACCGGAGCGCGGCCGCTGCCTTCCACGGCGATCGGCTCCTTCCCCGCCGCGGCCCGTATCGACTCCGCCAAGACGAACAAGGCGACGGCGCCCGCGGACGCCGTGCCGGCCAACGCCGCACTCACCACCTCCGCACAGGCGTTTCTCAACTCCGGCGGCGTGGACGCGATCGGTGCCTTCTCCCTGCTCCAGAGCCGTTACGGCCAGCAGCCCGGCACCGGCGAGACCATCACGAACGTCTCGATAGGCGACCTCACCGACCAGTCGATGGCCGACGCCGGCGACTCGTATGTTCAGGCCAATGGCCCGACCACTGTCCTCAAGGACGGTCAGCGCTACCTCGACCTGCCGTCGATGCCGCTCATCCCCACCTATGTGGCCGAGGACTCCGGCGGTCTGGACGGCGCCGCTTCCACCGAACAACAGGACCCGTCTCTCGACGAGGTCCTGCTCGACTTCAGCGTCATGGCACCGCTCGCCCACGACCGGCAGCGCCCCGAGGCGACCGGCAGCGGCTACACCGACCTTCTGGGCATCGCCCCCGGGGCCGACTACCGGCTGGTCGTTCCGCAGCAGCCGACCACCGACCGGATCGCGGGCGCCCTCCTGGCCGCCGCCCACCAGTCGCCCAAGCCCGACGTGATCACCGCCAGCCTCGGCTTCGGCACCGACGCCGACGGCTACGCCGGGCGCTACCTCGAGGACGACCCGGTCATCCGCTCCGTCGTCACCTCCATCGTCCACGACGACGGAATCGTGGTGTCCATCTCCTCCAACGACGGCACCCGCCTGTACACCCCCGCATCCATCGGACCCGACGGCGGCAGCACCCCGACCGACCTCGCTGCCGACAGCCGCTCCGCCACCACCATCGCCGACGACGCGGAGTCCACGACCCCCTCACGGGTACCCGACAGCGGGGCGATAGCCGCCGGCGGCAGCACCCTCGACGACACCCTGGCAGCAGGAGCGCGGGGCGACGCCACCACCGCCGAGACACGGCTCAGCGGCTTCGGTACCTTCTCGTCGGGCTTCGGCAGCCGTGTCGACCTCTCCGCCCCCAGCGACAACATCCTGGCCTTCACCCACCCGTCCCGGGGCACCGCGCAGGACGTCGACGTGTCCCTCAACGGCGGCACGTCCGCCTCCGCTCCCGAGATCGCCGCCGCGGCAGCCGTCGTGCTGCAGGCCGGGCGGCTCGGCGGCCACCGTCCGACTCCCGCACAGGTACGGGACATCCTGGAGAAGACCGGCCGCACGGTCTCCACCCCGCCGCAGATCGACCGCACGCTGCACATCGGCCCGCAGGTCGACGTGACGGCCGCGGCCGAGAAAGCGCTGGGCCGGTACTCCGGGTCCCCGTCGCTGGTGCGCCTGTCCGTCGCCCACCGTGTCACCATCGGCGACCTCGGCGGTGCTTTCACGGAGACCACCGACCCCGGCCGCATCGACCTCGGCGACCGCTCCTCCGGGGGCAACGGCGAAGGTCTCGTCGGCCCGGTCACCTTCGCCGGTGACACCACCGGAGTGCCCGACCATGCCCAGTACACCCTCACCGTCGGCTCGACGGTCTTCCGCTCCGCCGATCCCGCGATACGCGTGACACCGGCCCAGCTCCTGACCGCCGCCGGTCTGCCCCTCACCTCCGCCACGGACCAGCAGATCACGGTGACCTACCGGGTCCTGGTCCAGGGACGCACACGCGCGAGCACCACCCGTACCCTTGCCATCGGTCCGAGCGACGGCACCTACGTGGAGGCGAGCGCCCCCAAGGCTCCCGCGACCGTCGCCGCCGGACGCCCGGTCACCGTCTCGTACGACCTCACCGGTGTCGCATCGACCTCCGCCCCGCAGCTCGTGGTGTCCACGGTCGGCCACTGGAACCCGAGCCTCGCACCCATTTTCACCGCCGGCTGGCACCAGGCACTGACCGCGACCAGGGGAACGGTGACGATTCCCGCGCAGGCCTTCGCGAACGGCGGCGGCCTCTACGGCATCGGCGTCGCCCAGAAGGGCTTCGGCGGCAATCCGCGGTCCGTCGCGTACGGGGAATTCACCCCGATCCGGGTGGACGGCGGCACGGCGGCCGACCGCCCGGCCGCACCGGTCCTCACCGGGGCGGGCGGCATCGCCGGCCACGCCGCTGAAGTATCCCGTGCCGCCTCCGGATTCACGCTCCGCTACGACGCGCGGAACGTCAGCGGGGCGCGGGCCGCCGAGGTGGAGTTCTCCGCGCCAGCGCCCACCCTGCACGGCACCTACAACACCTTCACCAACGCCAACGGCACCCAGCTCGATCACGACGGCGTGAACAGCCCCTCGGTACTCCACCGGAGGCTGCCCGCCGCCTCGGGGTCGGTGCGACTGGATGCCGCGGCCCTGGGACTCGGCAGCTCGGACAGCTACAACGTCCGGGTGCTGGCCCTCGGCCGCGACGGTCAGGTCGTGGGTCAGGCGTCCCCGCTGTCGACGCTGGCCTTTGACGACGGGCTCGCGCCCGACGGCACGTGGGTGCAGAGCTTCGCCGCGGCCGGTTCCCGCTCCGTCGCCGCGCTCGTCACCGCCTCGGGCGGCACCGAGGTCCGCAACTACTCGACGGCGACCGGACGCTACGGCGACGTCATCACCTCCGACTCGGGCTCCGGTTCGTCCTACGAGGTCGTGGGAGCCACTGCGAACCGCGTGCTGCTGGTCCACCGGACCTCGGCCGACGGCGATGTGCGGGTGGAGACCTGGAACACCACGACGGACTCGCTCACCGGCGTCACCGTGCTGCCGGCCGCCAAGTACAGCTACCTCACCGGCCGGGTGGACACCGTCCACGACAGGGGCGCCCTGCTCCTGCACGGAGCCGACAAGACCGACCTGGTCCTGCCCGTCGACCTCGGCGCGGGCAGCGCCGCCGATCCGATCGCGGCCGACCCGAGCGGGGTCGCCGCCGGAACGTACACCCTGCTGACCGTCGACTCCTCCACCGGGAACGTCTTCCTGGCCAAGGCCGCCGGGCCCTACAACTGCCTCGGCGGAATCACCCCGGCCAGGATCGACCTGACCGCCCGGACCGTGGCCGGCATCGGCAGCACCTCCGCGTGCAGCCACGGCATCGCCTCCAACGGGGCCGGGTCGCTGATCAATCTCTCGGCAGCCGTTCCCAGCATCAACATCGTCCCCACGGGCGCGCTCGGAATGCTCGACGAGAAGACCGGTGAGGCCGGCAACGCCATCACTCTGCGCCTGGGCAAGCCCTCGGCCCTCGCGGTCGACGGCACCCACAAGATCGCCGTGGTCTCGTACACGACACCGGAGGGCACGGCGTACTTCGGCTCGGGAATGTGGGTGCCTGACAACAACGCCACCGGCCAGCTCGCCGTAGTGGATCTCACGACCGGAACGGTGGTCCGTACGCTGACCGGCCTCGCCATCGGCCACGGCGGGGCCGAAAACGCCCTCCAGCTGGATCCCAGCACCAGGACCGGCTGGACGTACGGCCCGGGCGACCAGCAGATCCAGCAGTTCAGCTACTGACCCGTCGACCCGCCCTCGGCCCCGGGGACCCGCGCAAGATCTGCCGGTCCCGGGGCACGACTCCCAGCGGCCACCACGTGAAGGCCAGAAGTCGCAGGACTTCCAGGATCACGTGGTGGCCGCGAACCATACGGGCAACGCTTCCCGCCAACTGTCGAACGACGCTGAAGATGTGCATGAAGGCAACGTGCTGGTTCTCGGCGCAGTGGGGTGAAGAGGACCCCGACGATCCCTAGAGACCGCCGTCAGGCCGCCGGGGTCTGCGTTGTCACGGTGTCGCTTTCGTCGTCACTCTGTCGCGTGCGTCTCGGTGATGGCGATGCGGGTGGAGGACTCGTCCACGATGCTCTTCTCGTCGGCTAACGCGGCGATGAGGGACTGCAGAGCGATGTTGTTGACCGAGCGGGGCAGGCCGCGGCTGGTGAGGTGGATCAGGTCGACGGCGTCGTCGGAGAACAGCGGATCCGATCGGCCGGGGATCGTCAGGTGGTGCTTGATGTAGCTGGCGATCTCCTCCTTGCTCATGGTCGGAATCTGGAAGCCGATCGAGATCCGCTGGTCCATGGCCGCCAGGACGCCGTGCTTCATCCGCTTCCACAGCGTGGGCTGCCCGATCAGCGACTCCGTCACAAGTTCTCCGGCTGTAGTACGACGCGCTGAACCGCGGAAACGTCAACGAGGACAGAGCTGCGGGCTGAGCTGGCCGCGCTGAACGGGCAGATTGCTGCCGCCGAGGAGGAGCTGTCCGACCTGGTGGTCACCCATGCGACGCTCGCCCGTGTGCACGCCTTCACCGGAGCGGGGACGCAGAGACAACGGACACCTCGACAACTGCATCGGCCTTCGGGACTGCTCCGAGCATGGCTCCTGATCACGCCACCGGACCGGAAAGCTCCAAGATCACCAACGGAGTCCGGCTAGTCGAGGGCAGCTGCCGCGGCTCGGAGTTCGTCGAGTGCGTGGCGTGCGAGCTCGGTGAGCGTCTGCTGGCCGGCCGGATCGGCCCATTGGTCGAAGGCGTGGTAGAAGGCGCGAATGCCGAGTTCGGCGGCGAGACTCGCGGTCGGTTCCGATACCCCCCGCTTACGGAGGGCGTCGGCCATGGCATGGGCGAGTTGGCCGCGTTTGAACGCGGCGCGCTCCTGCAGTTCGATGTTGCCGGCGGTGACCGAGCGGAGCTTGGCGCTGAACTCACGGCGGTCGTCCGTGAAGGTGGCCGTGAGGGCGTCGAGGGCCGCGCGGACCGCTTCGAGTGGCGTGGCCGGGCCGGGCGCGGCAGCCATCGCGTCGGCGAGGAGCCGGGTGTGCGTGTCCTGGCCGGCGAAGAGCACTTCCCGTTTGTCGGGGAAGTGCCGGAAGAAGGTGGTCTTGGTGAGACCGGCCCGATCGGCGATCTGATTGACGGTGGTGGCCTCGTAGCCCTGCTCGGTGAACAGGTCGAGTGCGGCGCGCACCAGCCGTTGTCGCGCGTTCGGTTCCCATCGAGCCATGCGGCCAGCATAGGTGATGTGACTTAGTGCCGTCACTTTGGCTATGGTGACGGTACCAAGTCACATCACTGGGCTCCGCCCTGGCGGAGCGCCCCGTCCTGGAGAGACACTCATGCGTGTATTCGTCACCGGCGCCGGCGGCCACATCGGATCGGCCGTGCTGCCCGAACTGATCCAGACCGGACACGAGGTCGTCGGCCTGGCACGGTCCGACGCCTCGGCCGACGCCGTCAAAACCCTGGGCGCCGAGGTGCGCCGCGGCGACATCGCCGACCTGGACGGCCTGCGCGAGGCCGCGGCCGACGCCGACGCGGTCATCCACCTCGCGTTCAACCATGACGCCGTATCCCCCCAGGACTTCGCCGCTGCGGCGACCGCCGACCTGACTGTGGCGCGCACACTCGGCGACGCGCTGGCCGGAACGGGCAAGACCCTCATCGGCGTCGGCCTGACGCACACCGGCGACGCGAAGCGGGACGCGGCGATCAACGCCAACCCCCGCTCCGCCGTCGCGCGCGCGATCGCCGGGTTCACCGAGCAGGGCGTGCGGGCCATGCTGGTCGCGGTCCCGCCGGTCACCCACAGCACACGGGACCGGCACGGCTTCATTCCCAGGCTGATCAAGATCGCCCGCGCCTCAGGCGTCTCCGGCTACATCGGCGACGGCGCCAACCGCTGGGCCGCCGGCCACACCCTGGACGTCGGCCGCCTCTTCCGGCTCGCGCTGGACAAGGCCCCGGCCGGATCCCAGCTGTACGCCGCGACCGAAGAGGGTATCCCGGTGCGGGAGATCGCCGAGAACATCGGCCGCCACCTGAACGTCCCGGCCGTGAGCATCCCCGCCGAGCAGGCCGCGGACCACTTCAAGGGCTTCCCGTTCATCACGCTCGACATCACGATGCCCAACACGGACACCAGGCAGTTGCTGGACTGGGAGCCGGTCCACCCCGGCCTGATCGCCGATCTCGAAGACGGCCACTACTTCACCACCAGCTGACCCCGACCCGCCCCACCGGCCCAGCCGACGGTTCGTCCACCGGCTGGGCCGGCAAGGGGCTCCGCGGCCCCGCCACATGATCGGCCGGACAGCTCCCAGTACGCCGACTGGGCTGGTCAGGGGCGGTGCGGAGACGGGTATGGCCACCGGTGATCATCGGTGGTGTGTGGACAAACGAAGATCAGGCGGTGGCCGCAGAGCATGGCGTAGACCCCACTGGCTGAGCAGCTTCGAGGGCCGGATGGGCCGGATCGCAGGGCGCTTCGCGCGGGTGGAACCGCGGCAGCGGGCACAGTCGCTGGTGCTGGGGCGGTTGTCCGGCCTGCCTCGGAAGAACTGCCGGACCATCACCGGACATACCGGGCATGCCAGGCATGCCACACCGTCACCGCCGCCCATGAACACGCTCGACAGCCAGCCCCGACAAACTGATCCCGCTGACCTGCAACGCGATCCAGTACCTGTTGACCCATCTGGCCGTCCCGCTCGTCCACAACCCCGCGCACCGGCTCCGCAGGTCCCACTGGCGACGACGCCACCAAGCCCGAGCCCGCGACAGCCACTACCAACAACAAACGACCCAAAACGCGTGGCTTCCTCGACACCATCCGCGAGGGGCACCCCAACACACCACTGCTGGTCGTCTCACCCATCCTGTGCCCCATTCACGAGGACACCCCGGGCCCCGTGGCGTTCGACTCCAAAGCCCTCAGCGCCGGAAAGCTGCGGTTGATCGCTACGGGCGATCCTGCCGAACACGCCGCCGGGAAGCTGACGCTGAGCGTCATCCGCGACGAGCTGTCCCGCATCGTGAAGCAGCGGGCGGCCGAAGACCCCCAACCTGCACTACCTGGACGGCCGCGACCTCTACGGCGAGGCAGACCACACGGAACTGCCCCTGCCCGACCAGCTCCACCCGGACGCCGCCACCCACCGCCATATCGGCGAACGCTTCGCCGATATGGCCTTCGGTGCCGGCGGATCGTTCGCACGCGTGCGACGAGCGGTACTGAGGGCAGCGTACTCGTACGTTGAGTGAGCGTACGAGTACGCCGGACCCCTGGCACCCCCTTGTTGCGCAACGGCCGGACTGTCGAGCACTCCGTTGCCGAGCCCGAAGAGGCACCCGCTGCAAAGACGCTGGAGGCGAGGCTGGCACCGCGTTGATCTTCTTCTACCGCTGGCAGGAGGGTCGAGCGCGGACGCATCGCACGCACACCACCGGATTTCTTGGGAGTTCGCGTGTGGCGCCAGGGACCTGGGCTGTGAAGGGTGATGACAAGCCTGATACGAGTCCAGGGAAGAGCCCGATGCCAGACCACGGCCCGCCCGAGATCGGCGGGGCGTTTCCCGCCGCCTTAGAGCAGTTGCGCATGACTATGGCGGCAGGGCCCGGAATCCTTCTCGATTCCGGGCCCTGCCGCCATGCCTACCGGTCACCGCTGGGGCGCCGTCTGCGCTGGCTGTCGGCCGCGGCGGGTGTAGAAGCGGTCCCGGCGCTTGGCTTCGCGGAGGAACAGGATGGCAGGGATCAGGCAGACCACGATGGCCACCAGCCCGGCCTCGGGCCCGAACGCGCCGCCGGTCAGCGCCTCGGGGCCGCTCACCGAGGCAGTGAACAGGCTGCCGTGGTTCACGTCGGATCCGGAGACGGTGGTGCCGAAGACGCCGCCCTCCGCCATGTTCCACCCCAGGTGCAGCCCGATCGGCAGCCACAGGGAGCGGGTTGCCGCGTAGGCAGCGCCGAACAGCAGGCCCGCCTCGATGGCGACGGCCAGCGCGCCCCACACCGTGGCATCCGGGTTCACCAGGTGCAGCGCCCCGAAAAGCACGCCCGATGCCGCCAGCGCGCCCCACGTGCCGGTCTTCTCCTCCAGGATGCGAAACAGCGCGCCACGGAAGACCAATTCCTCCGTCACCGCCACGCAGGTCATCAGACCCAGCGTCGTCAGCGCCCCGCCGAACGTCCCCCATCCCTCCAGGTGATAGCCGCCACCCATCGCAATCACCGCGATCACGAGCGAGAACATTCCGAGTCCGAGCAACGCGCCCGTGCGCAGCCCGGACCGAGCCTCCGCCGGCCGCAGTTCGGCTGGGTTCCGGCGTCCCTCAAGGCGCCGCACCAGCCACACGTACGCGCCGAGCGCGAGGCCCGCGGTCGCCACACCCGACAGCAGTCCGGTCACCGGGGTCGCGTCGGCCGCGCCGTTGATCAGGCTGGTCAGCCAGTCCACTGCCAGCAGCAGTACGAACAGCACCGGCAGCCGCACCCAGGCGGACTCCCAGCGCACCGAACGCGGCTTGCGGACCGTGTGCTGTTCGTGGGCTCTCTCCGACGGAGCTGACAGTTCCGGCTGCGGCGTCAGATTCGGCTGCTCGCTCGACTGTGACATGGCGTCCTCCTCGTGGGCCGACTCCTCGTGGACCCGGTGCGGGTGTGCTCCGGTGCGGCACGGCAAGAAAGCTACGAGCGGGGAGGGGCCGAGATCGTCACCGCCGAGTGGGCACTTCCCGGGGTGTTGTCCCTCGCGCGGGGCACCCCGCGGTGTCCACTCACGGGGGATGCCTGTGTCATCAGGGTGGGGATACGTTTGGCGGACGTACGTCTGCCCCCGTCCCTGCCGTGCCCGCCCATACCGGGCCACAGCCGTATCCGTAGGACCACAGTGAGACCCGTGAACTCCGACAGCACCAAGAGCACGCTGTCACCTGGACCGGACGAAGCAGCCGGAGCGCCCGGCGTCCGCGGACCGGCCGGGACGCCCGCGGCCCGGGAGCCCGTCGGCCCGCCCCGCCCGGCACCCCCGTCCCGTCTCCGCGCCCGCGCCGCGCGCACGGCAGCGGAGTGCGAGGGACGGTGGCGGACCTGGGCCGTGTGGTGGCACGGGCGCCCGCGGGGCGCCCGGGACCGGGAGCTGGCTCTCGTGCTGTCCGTGCTGTCCTTCGCCGAGCCGCTGGCCGGTATCGGTGTCCAGTTCGGCGACCTGCCGACCCGGCACGCGCCCGTGCTCGCGGTGCTGCTGGCGCTGGGGCAGACCCTGCCGCTGGCGGTGCGTACCAGCCGCCCCGTGCTCTGTCTCGCGCTGGTGGGCCTGTGCTTCGGGGGGTACCAGTCGCTGGGGCTGCCGCAGTCGTTCGCCGGTTCGGGGCTGTACCTGGCTCTGTACTCGGTGGGCGCGCACGCGGAGCGCGGGCGGCGGCTGCTGATCGTGCCCGCCGTGGCGGCGTACGCTCTCTGGTGCGCCGTCCTGCGCGCGCTCGGATCGCCGCTACGGCTGGAGGACTATGCCGTCCTCGCTCTCGTGCTGGCCGCCTTCTGGGGCGCGGGCACCGTCGTCCGGGGCCGCCGGGCGGCCGAGGCCGAGCAGCGACGACTCGCCGCGCTGGCCGCCACCCAAGCCGAACGAAGCCGCCTGGCACGGGAGTTGCACGACGTGGTGACCCACCACGTCACCGCGATGGTGGTGCAGTCCGACGCCGCGCAGTTCCTCCTCGACTCCCCGGAGCGGGTGACCGAGGCGATGAACGCGATCAGCGGGACCGGACGGCGCGCGCTTGCCGAACTGCGCTACCTGCTCGACGTGCTCGAGGCCACCGGCCAGTCCGCGCCGAACGGGTCGGAGCCGGGCGGTCGCGCGCCTGCCCGTGGCGATCTGCGGGACCTGGTGGAGCAGAGCCGTATGGGCGGCCAGCCCGTCGACCTGGTCGAGGAGGGCGAGCGGGTGCCGCTGCCGATCGGCGCGGACCTGGCCATCTACCGGCTCGTCCAGGAATCCCTCACCAACGCCCTGAAGTACGCGGCCGGGCGGCCCACCCACGTCACAGTCTGCTACCGCCGCGAGCATGTCGACATCGAGGTCGCCAACGACGGTCTTGACGATCACGCCCGCCGACGCGGCGGCTCTCCCGGCGAGGGCCGCCACACGGCGCCCAGGCCCCACCACGTGTCCGGGGGACGGGGGCTGAGCGGGCTCCGCGAGCGCGTCAGTATGTTTGGCGGTGACTTCACCGCGGGCCCGCGCGCCGACGGGGGCTTCTCGGTCCGCGCCCGTATCCCCACCGGAGATGACGCATGACCGCAGGATCCCCTCCGCCACCCGCTCTCCCGCCACTCCCCCCGGCGGACTCCAGCGCTCCGATCCGTGTCCTGATCTGCGAGGACCAGGCCCTCGTGCGGGCCGGCTACGTCACGATCTTCTCGGCCCAGCCCGACATGGAAGTGGTGGGCGAAGCAGCCGACGGCCGCGCCGCGGTCGAGGCGGCCAAGGCGCTGCGGCCCGACGTCGCCGTGATGGACATCCGGATGCCGCTCCTCGACGGCATCGAGGCCACCCGACAACTGGCCGGCCCCGGCGCGACGGCCAGGACACGGATCCTCGTGGTCACCACATTCAACGTGGACGCGTACGTGTACGAGGCGCTGCGCGCCGGGGCCAGCGGCTTCCTGCTCAAAGACGCACACCCGACGGAACTGGTCAACGGCGTACGAACCGTCGCGCGCGGCGAGTCACTGCTCGCGCCCGCCGTGACGCGCACACTGATCGGCGAGTTCGCCGGCCGGGTGCGGGCCGCGGACGGCCCGGCCCCGGACTCGGGCCCCGGGCCGGGCCCGGCGCAGGAGCGGGAACGCCTGAAGGTCCTCACCCCGCGCGAGCACGAGGTGCTCAGGCTGATCAGTGCGGGCCTCTCGAACGCGGAGATCGCGGAGGAACTGGTACTCAGCGCGGAGACCGTCAAGACCTATGTGTCGCGCATCCTGACCAAACTGGACCTGCGTGACCGCGTCCAGGCCGTCGTCCTCGCCTACCGGACCGGAGTGGCCCCAAGCCAGGGCTGAACCCGCGGCCGACAAAAAATGCGTCGGAACCGAGCCGCCCTCCGGCCCCGACGACCTGCTGCACGCCGCCCTCGACCAGCTCGGACTGCCCCGCGAATACGCGGCAGCGGCACGCGGCCACCCGGACGCCCTCGACGTCTTGCGGACCTCGAACCGGCTGTGGACCCACTTCAGCCCCGCGGAGGGGATCGCCCTCCGCCTCACCTGCGGCGATTCGTGAAGGTCCGGTACCCACCATCCACCTCGACGTCGACCAGCGCCCTGTAGAGCAGGTTCCCGTACTCGTCAAGGCGCAGGTCGTACAGATATCCCTGCGCCACGCCTGCACTTCGCCGGCCGGGTGATCCGCCAGGGCCTGCGCGGCGTAGCCGAGGGGGATGCCGCCGTGCGCGACGGCCCACCCCCACACGGCCAACGCCTCGATCAGTGCGGGCCGTTCGGACGGGAGATTGGGGTGGAAGACCATGATCAGTGGAACTCCACCCGGACAACGACCGCGAGGAGCTCACCCGCGTCGCCGGCGGCCTGCAGCGCCCGCTGATCGGGCTCCTTGACCGGGCCGACGACCAGGACATGCTGCAGCTGGTCGAGCAGCGCCCACCAGTCTTCCGGCATGCTCACGGACTCCGCCGCCCGCCACATCTCGATGGCGTCCGCTCCGTCCGGGCCGACGTGCACCAGGCCTGCCAGCGCGCGGTCGGCGATCCTCGCCCTCAGCCGCCAGCTAGGGTCGGTGTCCGGCATCCCGTACAGGCCCCAGTGCTCCCACTCGGTACGTCGCTCCAGGTCCTCGATCCCCGCGCCGTCGGTCTCCGGGTACAGCGTGATCATCGGCATCGGCCGGCCCTCGCGCGTCCTGGTCTGCCCGGGGAAGATCCCGTAGTTCTCCGCAAGGTGGTAGGTGTCGATGCCCTCGGAGACGTCCAGGTCGTCGAGCGTGACGACCTTGATCCCGGTGTCCCGGAACGCGTCCATGGGGTCCGCCGGCCACTGACGCGAGGGTGGTTCCGTGAGGCCACCGTCGAGGAGTCCGATACCCTCACCCGCCAGCGCCGCCCGGGAACCGGCCCAGATGTCGAGCGACGCCTCCAGCAGATCCTCGGCGTCCTCCTCGCTCAGCTCGGCGACGGCGCGCAGCGCGGCCTCGGCGCGGCTGGTGAAAGCCGTGCCGCGCGCCCGCTCGATCCACGCCCGGGCGGCGGGACCGGCAAAGGGCGAGCGCTGCACGCTCTCGCGTGAGCTCGTAAGGAAGACCGATGGGCCCGTCCGTGTGGCTGCGAGGCAGGAGCCGGGTGGGTTGGTGATCGGATCGGATGGGGGCGGCCGGTCCTACGTCGTCGGCCGCGACGGAGCGGTGCATCGGACGCGGACAGCCTCGCTGGATGAACCGGAACTCGACACAGTGGCGGATGATCCGCGTCAGTTCCTGGAACTGCTGGAACGGTCCTTGGCTCGGTTCATCGCCACGGGCGAACCGGGGTATCTCTAGTCTGAGGAGCAGGCTGGTACCGCTTCGACAGGACGGTGGGGGCGGCTGTGGGCTCGTTGATCGAAGAGGTACAGCGGCTGGAGGCTGCGGCCCAGGGGCGAGTAGAGCAACTTCGCATGGAAGTCGCGGAGTTGACTGAGCTGCTCTCCGCAGCGGAGGAACGGCTCGTCCGTTTGCGGATCACGCGGGACCGTCGGTGAGATTCGCTCTTGGTCCCCATGGTGATCCTTCCCGGCAGAGGTCCCACCTCATGCCATCTAGGCCACACCGGGGCATAGACAATCTTTAGGACAGTCCCGGTTCTGGGGGCTCAGCAAGAACTGATCCAAAGTCCCCCTGTCCCCCAGTGGCCGAGACTGGCCGTGGCACGGTCCAAAAAGTCGCTGCGGATCGGCCGACCGCGTCCGCATCTCATCCCCGAGCAGCATGGAGCAGATCGATGAGCAACCCGTTCGAGAATTCCGATGCGCAGTACCTCGTCCTGGTCAACGACGAGCTGCAGCACTCACTGTGGCCGAGCGATGCCGCCGTGCCCGCGGGATGGTCCGTCGCCCTGTCGGCCACGAGTCGTCAGGCGTGCCTCGACCACGTCGAGGAGCACTGGTCGGACATCCGCCCCCAGAGCGTGGCAGCAGCGACGGCCACGAGCTGAGACAACGCCTGGCGGTGCCGACCACACCGCCGTGCCGGCGAGCGGCCCGTCGCGGACAGAACCGGGCGCGGGCGCACCGGCGGCCTGCCGAGGTCCGCGTTTCCCGCACGGCGGACCTCGGCAGGCCGGTCACCTCTGCGCGCGCAGGTCAGCGACCACCGCTGCCATGCCCTGGACGGTCGGGGCGTCGAAGAACGCGTGCAGCGGCACCTCGACTCCCAGCCGGTCGAGGATCCTCGCCGAGATCTGGGTCATCGTGATCGAGTGACCACCGAGGTCGAAGAGGTTCTCGGTGTCTTCCAGTTCGGGAACTCTGAGCACCTCGCACCAGATCTGCCGTACCGTTTCGAGCACGTTCCCGGAGCCCGTCGAGGGCGCGGGGGCAGCCTCCGGTGGCGACGGCAGCGCCGACCGGTCGAGTTTGCCGTTCGGCGTGGTCGGCAGGGCCTCGACGGCGACGAACGCCTCGGGCACCATGTACGCCGGCAGCGACGCCGCCAGCGCGCGTCGTAGTTCGCCCCCGTCCGCACCGCCGACGTAGTAGCCGACCAGCCTGCCCTCCCGCACCGTCGCGGCGGCCTGGTCCACTCCGGGCACAGCGAGCAGCCGGGACTCGATCTCGCCGAGCTCGATCCGGTAGCCCCTGAGCTTGATCTGGTCATCGATCCTGCCGAGGAACTCCAGCCGTCCGTCGCCGCGTCGGCGTACCCGGTCTCCGGTCCGGTACATGCGGGTTCCCGGCGGCCCGAACGGATCGGGGAGGAACCATTCGCGGTCCAGCTCCGGCCGGCCGAGGTAGCCGCGGGCGAGTCCGGCCCCGGCGAGGTAGAGGTCGCCGGGGATGCCCTCGGGGACGGGCGTCAGGCGCTCGTCGAGCAGGTAGACCCGGGTGTTCGCGAGCGGGCGGCCGATCGTCACCCGATCGGGCTCGGGACCGATCTCGTCCGCCATCGACCAGACGGTCGCCTCGGTCGGCCCGTACAGGTTGACGAGTCTGCCGACCTTGGGGCGCAACCGCTGAGCCAGCGTCAGGGGGAGGGCCTCGCCTCCGGTGATCGCGGTGATCCCGGGCGCGGCGAAGCCGGCGTCCAGGAGCATCGCCCAGCCGGTCGGGGTCGCCTGCATGTGGGTGACCTCCTGACGAGCGATCAGTTCGCGCAGTGCCGAGCCGTCACGCGTCTGGGTCTCGCTCGCCATGACCACCGTCCCGCCGGTGACCAGAGCGAGGAAGAGCTCCGGTACGGACATGTCGAACGCCGCCGAGGCCGACGCCAACCAGCGGTGACCCGGCCGGGCGTCCAGCAGGTCCCGCATCGACAGCAGCAGGTTGACCAGCGACCGGTGCTCGATCTGCACGCCCTTGGGGCGGCCGGTCGAGCCCGAGGTGTAGATCACATAGGCCAGGTCGTCCGGTGCCGGCGACGTGGTGACCGCCCGGTCGGCCACGCCGGGGTCCTCGGTGGCGGGCGCGAGTTCGGCGTCCCCCAGTTCGAGTACGGCTTGGCAGTCCGCGATGATGAAGTCGAGCCGTTCCGCCGGGTACTCCGCGTCGAGCGGGACGTAGGCCGCACCCGCCTTCAGGACTCCGAGCAGACCGATCAGGAGCCGCTCCGTTCGGCTCGCCCGCACCGCGACGAGTTCTCCTGGACGGATGCCCTTGCTTCGCAGCCGGTCGGCGAGCCGTGTCGCGGCGGCGTCCAGCTGTGCGTAGGTGAGCTGCCGGTCGGCATGGATGACGGCGACGGCGTCCGGTCGGCGAGCGACCTGCTCCGCGAACAGTTCCGGGACGGCCCGTACCGGATGGTCGACGGCGGTGTCGTTGTGGTCGGCGAGCAGCCGGTCCCTCTCCTGCCGGTCCAGCAAGGGAAGTTCGGCCAGCGCGGTGTCCGGGGCGGTCGTGATGTGGGTGAGTGCGGACAGCCAGTGCCGGCTCATGCTCCGGACGTTGTCGCGGGTGAGCGACTCGGGCGGGTACTGGAATACCGCGTCGAGCCCGTCAGGTCCGTCGAGCAGGGCGATGTGCAGGGTGTGGCGAACGACAGAGTCCAGGGGAAGCCGGTCCACCGTGGCCACGACACCGGGGAAGTGCGGCGCGGCGGTCCACCGGTGACAGGTCAGGTGGACCGAAGCCGACGCCAGGCCCGGCTTCGTCCCCGCTCTGCCGCGTGCGAGCGGGACGTCGCGCACCCGGTGGAGTTCCCGCAGTCCGGAGCTGATCCCGCGGGCGAAGTCCGCGAACGGCATATCACCCCCCGGGACGGAGGAGAAAGGCAGCTCGTTGACGTGGGCACCGATGCGTACTTGCTGGTCCGGGGTGCGCGTGTCGAGATCGAGAGCCGTGACTGGTGCGGTGTTGCCGTAACGGAACAGGACGGCGTGCAGGGACGCGAGGATCAACTCGTACCGGGTCACGCCGATTCGGTCCGCCACGTCTTGGAGCTTCTGCCGCAGCTCCCCCGGTATCCGCAACTCCACCGACTCGCCGTTCCGTACTCCCCGGGCAGGCCGGTCCAGTCCGGGGAGCAGCAGGTCGTCATCGAACGGGTGGTCCGTCCAGTACCGCTGCGCGAGGGGCAACGCGGCGGCGATCCGCTGCTCCTCGCTGCCGACCGGTTCCGCCGGTGAGAGCTCCGGCAGTCCGGGCTCGCCGTCCTCGACCTCCGCTCGGTAGAGCGCGGCGAGGTCGGTCACGAACAGCTCCATGGACCGGCGGTCGAAGACCAGTCGGTGGACGACGACCAGCAGCCGGTGCTCGCGCGGCCCTGTCGTCTGCACCACCAAGCGGCTCAGCGGACCACGGGCGAGGTCGAACGGGGCAACGATGTGCCTTCGTGTGGCTTCCCGGCTGTGCTGCTCGATCACCAGCTCGGGCCGGGTCGCGGCGGGGACCAGGAAGGGCGCTCCGTCCCGGTCCTCCACGGCGGATGCGAGGTCCGGATGCCTGCTCAGTACGGCGCCGCAGGCGTGCTCCAGTGCCGCGACGTCGAGGTCGCCGTCGAAGAGCACGGCGAACGACAGGTGGTGCACGGCGCCGCAGTCGTCGAGCAGCTCGTTGAACCAGATGCCGCTCTGCGCCGCGGAGGCGGGACGTGTATCCGGTCGGCCTTGGACCGAGACGTGTGAGTTGGCCGGAACATCGGGCATCGAGCAGATCCTGTCACCGTCATGGGAAATCCCGGCGGGGGCATTCCCGGGTACTGCGGCTGGGGACGACCCCGCGCCGACCGAAGAAATCAATCTGCCTGATCTTTACCGCCTTACGCAATGTCCTGCTTGATCTCTCGAATGTTCCGCCGCGCAAACCAGGACCGATCCGTCGGCGTCACCGAAAACCTGTCATTCTCTTACACCGACACAACTCTGCCCGAACGCACAACCGATGTGCCCTGAACGCCAATTGACAGACACTCGGGTTCCATAAATGATCGCTGTGTCGATTGGGTCCGAGAGCGGATTCCCGAGTTGGTTCCGCGCACACGGACCTGTCCGTACGAGCGCAGTTGAAGAGGGGGCGGGGGCACCATGACCACCCTGGGTCGGCGGGCATACTGCCCCCTGTCATCGTTACGGCCGTCGACGCCCGCACCCTGCTGACTCCCGCGACAGGCCTCCGCTGCCCCACGGAAATGGACCGCTGCCGGCGTGCGGCACCGCGCGGAGCGTATAAGCACCCGTACCGAGATCCGCCCGGTCGAAACAGCCCGTGGAAAATCGACTCCTGACTGCCACCGTCCACGGCATGGACGGCGTGGACAGAATGGACCCATCACCCGGAAACAATCTTCTCGGCTCGTGTCCCCCGTATTCCCGGACAGGGGCTGCCGGACCGCGGCCCGCCCTTTCGACTTTCCATCCGATCATCCTGAACACAGGCGTCCTGCCGAGGGGAAAAGCCAGCCTTGCCCGCGAACCAGTCGTTCCACAACCCGGCCTCCGCGTACGCGGGGTCAACGCCGCAGCAGACCACCGCCGTCATGCCGCCGACGAGCGGGGCGGGGCTGCTGGTGTCGTCGTTCTCCCAGCAGCGGCTGTGGTTCCTGGCGCAGATGCAGGGCGCCAGCGAGGCTTACCACATGCCGCTGGCGTTCGAGCTGCGGGGTCCGCTGGACCGCGACGCGCTGACCCGTGCGCTCGACAGGCTGGTCGACCGTCATGAGGCGCTTCGTACGCGTTTGATCGCCGCGGCCGGTGAGGCGTTCCAGCGGGTCGACCCGCCCGGCAAGGGTTTCGCGCTGCGGGTAGACGACCTGGCTGGCCGGCCGGACGCGGAATCCCGGTTCGCCGCCCTGCAGCAGGAGGAGGCCACCGCACCGTTCGACCTGGCTCGGGGCCCGTTGTTCCGCGGTCGTCTGGTGGTGCTGGCGGCGGACCGGCACGTCCTGCTGGTCACCGCCCACCACGTCATGTCGGACGGCTGGTCGACCGGTGTGCTGACCCGGGAGCTCGGTGAGCTCTACGCGGCGTTCCGCGAGGGCAAGGACGATCCGCTGCCGCCGCTGCCGGTGCAGTACGCCGACTACGCGGCCTGGCAGCGGCAGTGGCTGTCCGAGGGCGCGGCAGCCAGGCAGGCCGCGTACTGGAGCGATGCTCTGGCGGACGCGCCCGCACTGCTCGACCTGCCGACCGACCGTCCGCGCCCGGCCGAACAGGACTACCGTGGCGGGCAGCTACGGCTCGAATTCGACGCGGAACTCACCGCCGCCCTGAAGGCGCTCAGCCGGCGAAACGGCAGCACCCTCTTCATGACCCTGCTGGCCGGGTGGGCGCTGGTGCTCTCCCGGTCGTCGGGGCAGACCGACGTGGTGATCGGCACGCCCACGGCCAATCGCAGTCGCACCGAGCTGGAAGGACTGATCGGCTTCTTCGTCAACACCCTGGCACTGCGCATGGATCTCTCCGGCGATCCGACGGTGGCTGAGCTGCTGAAACGGGTGCGCGGAGTGACGTTGTCGGCACTGACGCATCAGGATCTGCCGTTCGAGCAGGTGGTGGAACTGGTCAATCCGGCCCGCAGTCTGGCCCATACGCCGTTGTTCCAGGTGATGTTCGCCTGGCAGAACACCGAGGGCGGCGAGCTGGGTCTGCCGGGCCTCGACGTGGCGCCGCTGAATCCGCCGTACACCGCGGCCAAGTTCGACCTGGCGTTGTCACTGGCGGAGGACAGCGACCGTATCGTCGGCACCCTGGACTACGCCGGTGCGTTGTTCGACACCGAGACGGTCGAGCGTCACTGCCGGCAACTGCGGCGGGTGCTGACCCAGATGGCCGCCGAGCCGCAAAGGCGGGTGGCGTCGCTGGAGTTGCTGTCCGGGCAGGAGCGTGTGCAGCTGCTGGACGGGTGGAACGACTCGGCGCGCGAGGTCTCCGCGGGGTGCTTCCCGGCGCTCTTCGAGGAGCAGGTGCGCAGGTCTCCGGAGGCGGTGGCGGTGGAGTTCGGTCCGCTGTCGTTGTCCTACGCTGAGCTGAACGCGCGGGCGAACCGGCTGGCCCGGCATCTGGTGGAGCTGGGTGTGGGGCCGGAGCGGGTGGTGGCGGTGGCGCTGCCCCGGTCGGTGCAGTGGCTGGTGGCGATCCTGGCGGTGATGAAGGCCGGCGGCGCCTATCTGCCGGTCGACCCCGATTATCCGGCCGAGCGGATCGCGTACATGCTCGACGACGCCCGCCCGGTCTGCGTCCTCACCGACCCGGCCACCGCGCCCACCCTGCCCGACACGATCGAGCCTCTCGTCCTCGAGGAGACCGGGGCCGGGACGACCAGGGCCGCCGGGACCAGCGGGACCAGCGGGACTGACGGCACCGCCGGGGCCGCTGGGCCTTCCAGGACTATCGGGACGCCCGCGTTCTCCAGGACTAGCGGGACTAGCGGGACTCGCTGGTCTGCCGGCACTGCCGGGACCACCGCGACCGCCGACGCGGCCGACCCGGCGCACACGACCGACGCAACCGACCTGACCGACGCCGACCGCAGCGCACCGCTCCAGACGGGATCCCCGGCGTACGTGATCTACACCTCGGGTTCGACCGGGCGGCCCAAGGGCGTGGTCGTCACCCACGCGGGCATCGCCGGCCTCTCGGCGGCCCAGGTCGAGCGCCTGGGCGTCACACCGGACAGCCGTGTGCTCCAGTTCGCCTCGCCGAGCTTCGACGCCGCCACCTGGGAGGTGTGCATGGCACTGCTGTCCGGCGCGCGGCTGGTGATGGCGCCGGCGGACGAGCTGCTGCCGGGCGAGGAGCTGGCCGGGGTGGTGCGCCGCCACGCCGTGACCCACGCCACGCTGCCGCCCGCCGCATTGGCGGTGCTGCCGGGGGACGCCCTGCCGGACGGGATGACCCTGGTCGTGGCGGGTGAGGCATGCCCGCCGGCCCTGGTCGGGCACTGGTCGACCGGCCGTCGCATGATCAACGCATACGGTCCGACCGAGACCACTGTCTGCGCCACGATGAGCGCCCCGCTGTCCGAAGCCGTGACCCCGCCCATCGGCACTCCCATGGTCAACACCCGGGTGTACGTGCTCGACGCACGCCTGCAGCCCGTCCCGCCGGGAGTGCGCGGGGAACTGTACGTCGCCGGTGCGGGCCTGGCACGCGGCTACCTTGGCCGTCCGGGGCTGACGGCGGAGCGGTTCGTCGCCGATCCGTACGGCCCGCCCGGTACTCGTATGTACCGCACCGGCGACCTCGCGCGGTGGCATGCCGACGGGCAGCTGGAGTTCGTCGGACGCGTCGACCACCAGGTGAAGGTGCGCGGCTTCCGCGTCGAGCTCGGCGAGATCGAGGCCGCGTTGCTCGATCAGCCGGGTGTTCTCGAAGCCGCGGTACTGGCCGAGCGCGACCGGGACGGCGAGACGCGCCTGGTGGCCGGGGTCGGCCGGGGTGAGGCCGCGCCGCGGCCGGCCAGCGAATATCGCGCCGCACTCGCGCGGCGGCTGCCCGGCTACATGATCCCGGAGCTCTTCGTCGAGCTGCCGCGGCTGCCGCAGACCGCCAACGGCAAGCTCGACCGCGAGGCGCTGCTGGAGCGAACACGGGCAGGCGGCCCCGCCCTGGTCAACACCTCCACCCCGCGCGACCACATCGAGCTGACGCTCTATCAGATATGGCGCCGACTGCTGCTCCAGGCCGACATCGGCATCGACGACAACTTCTTCGACATCGGCGGGACGTCGATCTCCGCCATCAAACTGGCCCACGCCGTCCGTGAGTCGTTCGGCGAGACGCTGCCGATCCGCGACATCATGCTGCACCCGACCATCGAAGCGCTGGGCGGGCGCCTGCGGCAGGGAGCCTCGGCCCAGGCCCCCGGCAACCTGATCGAGTTCCGCAAGGGCGACGGTCCGCGTCGCGTGGTCTGCATCCACCCCGGCGGCGGCACGGCCTTCTGCTACCTCTCGCTGGCCAAGGCACTGCCGGAGGACTGCGGTGTCTACGGCATCCAGTCACCGGGGCTGAACGCCGGCGAGGCATTCCTGCCCACGGTCGAAGCCATGGCCGACAGCTACCTGCGGCTCATCGAACCACTGCTCGACGGGCCGCTGGTGCTCACCGGCCTCTCCTTCGGCGGCTTGGTCGCCCACGAGATGGGACGCCGTCTGGCCCTGGCCGGGCACACCGAGCTGAGCGTGGTCCTCCTCGACACCCAGAGCAGTGACGAGGCCGCCGAGCGCGCCGAGATCGAGCCGGTGGACATGGCCGAGTTCCGCGAGAAACTGGTCAAGTTCAACGGCATGTACCCCGGTATCGACGACGACCAGATCGACCGGTACTTCCGCGTCTACAACCACAACCGGCTGACCGCGCGCGACTACCTGGCGCCGTCCACGTCGGCCCGGTCGGTCCTGTTGCAGGCCACAAAGGGGCTCGACGACGCCGAGGTGCAGGCGGCCGAGGACTTCTGGCGCCGTCGCGCCGACGCCGGCCTCCTGGTGGAGCAACTCACCTGCGACCACTGGGAAATCCTGGAATCCACCGAGGTACCGCGCGTCGCAGCGCTGCTCGGATCCGAGCTGGCCCGTCGGCCGGCATCTCGTCCGGTACCGGCCGAGGGCCGGTATGTCGAGGCAGACCTGGCACAGGGGGCATGATGGAACCCACATCGACCGCATCGGCCGAATCCACGGCCCCCGGCCTGGCGGAAAGTGTGCTCGCCCAGGCCCGCCGCACCCCGACCGCCGTCGCCGTCGTCGACGGTGAACGGCGCCTCGACTACGCCGCACTCGACTCCGCCAGTGCCGCCGTCGCCGACGCCCTGCGCCGCCATGGCATACGGCCCGGCCAGGCGGTGGCGGTCTGCCTGCCGCGGTCCTGGCAACTGGTCTGCGCCATGGTCGGCATCCTGCGTCTGGGCGGGGTGGTGGTACCGCTCGACGTGCAGAGCCCACTCGAGCGGCGCGGCCACATCCTCGCCGACTCGGGCAGCGTGGCACTGGTCCACGGCGAGGCGATACCCGGTGGCCTGCCCGGCGGCGTCGCGCCGCTGGCGGTTTCCGCCCTGCTCGAAGCCGGTCCGGCCGCCGTCGGCGCCCCCCTGCCGGCCCCCACCGCCGCGCCGGTCTCCTTCGTCTTCTACACCTCGGGCACCACCGGCCGGCCCAAGGGCGTCGAGGTGCGTGACGCCGGCATCCTGCGTCTGGCGCAGCCGGGCTACATCGAGCTGCCCGAGGGGGCGCGCTACGCCTGCTTGTCCAACCCCGCGTTCGACGCCCTGAGCTTCGAGGTGTGGGTACCGCTGCTGACCGGCGGCTGCTGCGTGATCCTCGGTGACGAGGTCGTGCAGACACCCGACCTCCTGGCGGCCGAGCTGCTGCGCGAGCGCATCGACACGCTCTTCATGACGGTGGCTCTGTTCAACGCAACCGCCGACAGGGTTCCTGACTGCTTCGCCGGCATCGGCCAGGTGCTGGTCGGCGGCGAGCAGCTCAACGCCCCGCTGATCCGCCGCTGGTACCGCGACAACGCTGTCAGCACCACCCGGCTCCACAACGTGTACGGCCCCACCGAGGCCACCACCTTCGCCCTGTGCCACCCCATCCCGCGCGACTTCGACCGGGACGTCGTACCGATCGGCCGGACACTGCCGGGTACCGAGGCGCTGCTGGTGGTCGACGGCACACGACCGGCCGCGCCCGGCGAGGTGGCCGAACTCCTCCTCGCGGGCGAGGCGCTGGCGGCCGGCTACCGGAATCTGCCGGAGGAGACCGTGCGCCGCTTCGTACGGCTCCCCTGGCACGACGGCGGCCGTAACCGCTACTACCGCACCGGCGACCTGGTGCGGCGCGGCGCCGACGGCCTTATCGAGTACGTGGGGCGCGCCGACCGACAGGTCAAGGTCCGCGGCTTCCGCATCGAGCCGGGTGAGCTGGAACGGCAGATACTGGCCCACCCGGCGGTCCGGCACGCCTACGTCTGCACCCGTCGTGACGAGAAGCAGGGTGTCAACGAGCTGCTGGCCTATCTGGTGCTCGGGGCCGACCTCTCCTTCGACGACTTCGACCGTCACCTGTCGGCAGGCCTGCCGCCGTACATGCGGCCGCACCGGATCCACTTGGTCGACGAGCTGCCGCTCAACGCCAACGGCAAGGTCGACCAGGCCGCTCTGTTGCGGCGGGACGACCAGCCCTGGCGCCGCGCAGAGGCCACCGGTCCGGCGGCCGCCGCCACGGAGTGGCAGCACGAGGTGCTGGAGCTGGCGGGCCAGGTCCTGGGCGTACCGGGTCTGCGCCTGGACGACCGTTGGATCGCGAGCGGCGGCGACTCGCTCAAGGCGCTGCACCTGCGCTTCGAGGTGCGACGACGCTGGGGCTGCGAACTGCCCCAGCGCATGGTCCTGCGGGCGGACTTCGCGGAATTGGCCGCCGCCATCGAGGCCGGCCTGGCCACGGACGACTCGCCCTATCCGGCGCCGTCCGCCCCCGCGGGCGCCCGCTCCGCGCCGGCCACCTCCGAGCAGCAGCGGCTCTGGCTGCTCCAGCAGCAGGACCCTCAGTCCCGCGCCTACAACGTCGGGCAGCCCTTCCGGGTGCGCGGCACCGTCGACAGCGCCGCGCTGCGGCGTGCGCTGCACCGGCTGGTGGTACGCCATCCGGCGCTGCGGACCGCCTTCGAAGCCACCGCCGAGGGACTGCGCCAGGTGGTGGCCGAGCCCTACGACCCGTGGACGGAGCCGCCGGCGGACCTGGGCGACGACGAGCAGAGCCGGCGCGAGCACGCCCGCCGTTTCTTCGCCACGCCCTTCGACCTGGCGCAGCCTCGGCTGCTGCGGGCCAGCTGGCTGGCCGAGGACGACGGCGGCGTGCTGCTGCTGCACCTGCACCACATCGCGGTCGACGGCTGGTCGCTCAACGTGCTCTTGCGCGAACTCTCGGCGGAGTACGCGGCCGTGTCGCACGGGGACGAGGGCGCCGGGACGGTGGTGCCGACGCCGCTCGACTTCGCCGTCTGGCAGGCCGACTGGTTCACCCGCCCCGGCTACCTGACGCAGCGTGCCGAGCTGCGTGCCCACTACGGCGCGGCTGCGGAGGAAGAGGAGCAGGCGGTGGCGGCGCCGTTGGAGCCGATCCGCTCCGCGGTCCGCGCCGAGGGCCGGCTTCTGCGCACCTCGCTCGACCCGGTACGCCGTGCCACGCTGGACCGGCTCTGCTCCGAACTGGGTCTCACCCGCTTCCAGCTGCTGCTGGGTGTCTTCGCCTGGAGTCTGTACGGCGTGACCGGCCGCTCGCGGCTGCGTGTCGCGAGCCCGGTCGCCAATCGGCCCATACAGGAGTTCGAAGCCAGCGTTGGCATGTTCGCCAACACGGTGCTGTTGCCCATGAGTATGGCGCCCCGCGAGACGCTCTGCGCACAGCTGCTGCGCCACGGTGCCGCCGCACAGGCGGTACTGGACCGGCAGGAGGTGGCCCTGGCCGACGTACTGGCCGACCAGCAGTCCCGCGATGAAGGCGCGCCCTTCGACTTCCTGTTCGTACTGGAGAACACCGACTTCTCCGCGCTGGCGCTGCCGGGCTGCACCGTGCGCCCGGAATGGCTCGCGCCTGCCGAGGCCAAGTGCCCGCTGACGCTGTCCGTGGTCGAGCACGAGGCTGGCTTCGACTGTCTGTGGGAATACGCCGACGACCACTTCGACGCCCCCGAAGTGCAGGCGATGGCCGCCCTGTTCCGCGAGGGTCTGGACTGGCTGGCCGAGGACCAGGACGCCACCCTGTCCCAGCTGGTGACCCCCTACCGCCGCAGCCTCGCCGACCCCGGACGCGGCACTTCGGCGCAGCCGGCCTACAGCACGGTGGCCGAGGGCTTCGCCCGTCAGGTGCGCCTGACACCCACCGCACCGGCGCTGGCGACCGGCGGCCGCATCCTCAGCTATGCCGAACTCGACACCCACGCGGCGGCGCTGGCCGCCGAACTCCTGGAGCGCCTGCCGTCGCCGCCGGGAGACGATCTTCCTCGCAGTGTCGCGCTCCACCTTGCACCTTCGGTCGAACACGTGGTGGCGCTGCTCGCACTGGCACGGCTCAACGTCACCATCGTGCCGCTCGACCCCGGCTATCCGCCGGCCCTGCTGCGCCAGATCCTGGACCAGGCCGAGCCGCTCTGCGTCCTCGTGCCGCCAGGCGGCGAGGCCGCGCTCGACGCGATCGCCCCGCAGGGCCTGCCCCGCCACCCGGTCACCCTGTCGACCGCGGCCGCGCCCGCGCTGCCGCCGCACGAGGGCCGACGGCCGCTGTACACCCTGTTCACCTCGGGCTCCACCGGCACGCCCAAGGGCGTGCAGGTGCCCGACCGCACCCTGTGCAACCTGATGCAGTGGCAGAGCGAATCCGGCGGGCTGGCCGCGCCCGCCGTCACCCAGCAGTTCTCCATGCTGTCCTTCGACGTGTCCTTCCAGGAGATCTTCGGCACTCTGAGCGGCGGCGGCTGTCTGCACCTGGTCCGGCCCGGCTGGCGGCAGGACGCGCCGGCCTTGCTGGCCCAGTTGGAGTCGGCCGGCGTGGAACGCGTCTTCATGCCGTACGTCGCCCTGCAACTCCTGGCGGAGCACGCCGTCCACCTCGGCCGTTACCCCTCGCGGCTCCGTGAGGTGATCACCGCCGGCGAGCAGTTGCTGTGCACGGACGCCATCCGCCGGTGGTTCGCCGGGATGCCCGGCGCGCGCCTGTTCAACCACTACGGCCCCACCGAGACCCATGTCGTCAGCAGCCTCTGCCTGGACGGCGACCCGGCGCACTGGCCGGACCGGCCGGCGATCGGCCTGCCCGTGGCCAACGCCTGGCTGCGCGTGGTCGACGAGGCAGACCAGGCCGTACCACCGGACTGCCCCGGCCGGCTTCTGATCGGTGGGCCGATGGTCTGGCCCTGCTACCTGGGCGACGGGGAACTCAACCAGGCCCGCTTCGTGGAACTGCCCGGCCTCGGGCTCTTCTACCGCACCGGCGACCAGGCCCGCTTCGACCGCCAGGGCCTGCTGCACTACCTGGGCCGCGACGACCAGCAGATCAAACTGAGCGGCCACCGGCTGGAGCTCGGTCAGGTCGAGGCCGCGCTGCTGCAACACCCTCAGATCGTCAACGCCGTGGTGGTGCGCGACGGCGAGCAGTTGACGGCCTGTCTGCAGTGCCGCGACGCGTGCCCCTCGCCGGAGGAACTGGCGAGTCACCTGGCACCGCTGCTGCCGTCCTACGTGCGGATTCACCGCTTCCGTCGACTGGAGGTGCTGCCGCGCACCCCCAGCGGCAAGCTGGACCGCCGCCGGGCGCTGGTCGCACCCGGTGAGGAGCTGAGCCCGCGTGCCGCCACCGCGCCCCGCCTGTCCCCACTGGAAGCGCAGCTCACCGAGCTGTTCGAGACGGTGATCGGCAAACCGGTCGGGCCCGACCAGCGCTTCTTCGACGCCGGCGCCTCCAGCCTCGACCTGATGCGCTTTCACCTGCGGTGCACCACCGAACACGAGCTGCCGCTGACCATCCCTGACCTGTTCGAGCACGTCACCATCCGCCGCCTGGCACGCTTTCTGGAAGGGCGGCCGACCGCGGCGGGGCAGCCCACGGCCGTCACCACAGCCGTGAACCCGGCCGGTGCGGCCGATGAGCCGGTCGCCGTCGTCGGCATGGCGGTGCGCCTGCCCGGGGCCAGTGACCTGGGCGCCTTCTGGGACCTGGTGGACAGCGGCGGCCGCGGCATCGAGCACTTCGACGCCGCCGACGGTCTGGTCGGCGCCCGCAGCCAGATGGCCGGGCTGCTGGCCTTCGACCCGGAGCACTTCGGCATCAGCCGGCAGGAAGCGCGGCTGATGGACCCGCAGCAGCGCCACCTGTTGATGAGCTGTGTCCAGGCACTGGCCCACGCCGGTATCGCCGACCCGGCCGGACGACGCGTCGGACTGATCGCCACCTGCGGCGAGAACACCTACTTCCAGTCCATGCTCCGCGAGGCCGATCCGGCACAGCTGCCCGACGGCTTCCAGATGGCCCTGCACCACGACAAGGACTTCCTCGCGACCAAGGCGGCCTACCACCTGGGCCTGACCGGACCGGCCTTCACCGTGCAGGCCGCCTGCGCCAGCTCGCTGGTGGCCGTACACCTCGCCGCCGGACTGCTGCGCCAGGGCGACGCCGAGGTGATGCTGGCCGGCGGAGTGCTGGTCGACACCCTGCTGACCGACGGCTACCGCTACCGGCCGCAGCACATCTTCTCCAAGGACGGACACTGCCGGCCGTTCAGCGACGACGCCAGCGGCACCATCGGCGCAAGCGGCGTGGGCGTGGTGGTGCTGAAACCGCTGCGGCTCGCGCGGCGCGACGGCGACACCGTCTACGCGGTGGTCACCGGCTCGGCCCTCAACAACGACGGCGCCGGCAAGCTCAGCTACAGCGCGCCCTCGCTGGCCGGCCAGCGCGATGTGTTCCGCGACCCCCAGCCGCGCCGCCGCACCCCCGGTGGCGAAGTGGGGGAACTCGAAACCCAACGAAACGGCACCCAACAGGGAGACA
>NZ_JBEYFS010000121.1:0-36009 GCF_040634475.1 Streptomyces sp. NPDC007095 | reverse complement strand
CGACATGGAGGACAACCTGATCGCGCTCGAGGCCGTCCTGGGGTCCCTCAACGAGCCGCTCGTACGTGCGCGTTCAGGCGAGGAGGGGCGCGGCATCGCGGCCGCCGCCCGCGGCATCGGCCGCGCGGGGCGCTGGGCTGCCGGCCCGGCTCGCGCCATGTGGCGCAGGACCGAGACCGCGCGACGAGCTGCTGCTCGCCGAGTCGCTCGCGCCGCGGGCGCGGTGTGGGACGGCGCCCTTGCCGGGATCGGCGGGCTCGTCGGTGCAGTGTGGCAGCGCAGTTTGCGAGGCGGACTCGCCACGCTGCGCGCCATATGGCAGCGCCGCCGCCGTAACCGTGCCGCGCGTCAAGCGACCAACGGGCCCACCATGACCGGCCCGACGGTCGCCTCGGCGCCTGCGCCGGTCGCCGACTACGTACGCCGCCCGACAACCGTCGGCGGATCACCCTCGAATGCTGGAGGACACATGAACGGCGGGGGACACCACTTCCTTGCACCTGCAATGGAGTTGGAGCGGATTGCGAGCACGTACACGCCCGACGGGATGATGCAGGTCGGCCGCGACTTTGCGGCGCTGCCCGAGGCGCTCGAACACATCGCCAACGCGATCAAGATCAGCACGGCGCGCGCCGACGCCGAGCAGCCGCTCGACCCGCGGATCGTCCAAATCATGCAGGAGCTGTACGGGCTGCAGATAAAGGCGGCCGAACTGTCGCGCGCCCTCGGCCCCGCGTTTCGCAAGCTGCACGACGTCGACATCGAGCGCCTGCAGAACCCGCGCAAGGGTCGTCACGCCGAGTCGCAGTGGGACGTGCGCGCGAACGCCGACACGAGTCTCTGAAAGGGCAGACAGTGCAGATCGATTGGGAGTCGGGGCACGGTCCGTTCACTGCCCCGCTCAGCGCCGCCGGGTCCGCGCTCGCCGCCGCATACGCGGCGAACGCGGCCGGCGCCGCCCCCTGGTGGGGTGCCGCCGTCGCGGGCGCCGGACTGGCCGGGTCGCACATCGCGGGCCGGCTCGACGGTGCGAGCCGAGGCAGTCTCGTACTCCGGGCGGCCGCATGGGTCGGCGCGGGCGCGTGGTGCTCATGGGCGCTCGTCGACGGTCCGTGGACCATGCAATGCATTGGCGCCCTCGTCTCGGGCGGGGTCGCGCTCGGCGCCGCCATGACCGGCGAGCGATCCGCACGTAAGCGCGCGGCCGAGCGTCTCGCCGCCGAGGCGGCCGCCGAAGAGCGCTCGCTCGTCGCCGGGCGGCACCGCGCGCTCGCCGCCGAGTGGTCGGCCCGGTTCTCGCGCGTCGCGGGCATCGACGGCGTGCAGGTCGTCGGCGTCGAAATGTGGGCGCGCGGCGGCGGGTTCACCCTCGAAGGCAGGTTCCCCGAGGGCGGGTATACGTGGCGCGACATGCAGCGCTGCGCCGACGGGCTCGCCGGCGACGCGCGGCTGCCGAACGGCTGCACGGTCGAGATCACCGAGGGCGTCGACCGCGGGTCGTTCCTGGCGAACGTCGAGATCGTGAATCAGGTCGCGGGCGAGCCGCGCATGTACCCCGACGACTACTCGCCCCGCTCGTACAACGACGGTCTGCAGATGGGTGTGCACCGCGACGGCAGCGAGGTCGCGCCCGAGTGCCGCGAGCTGTGCGCGATCGTCTCGGCGCGTCGAGGCTCCGGCAAAACGAACCTGATGAACGTGTGGATCGCCGGACAGCAGCGCATGATCGACGTGCTCGTGTGGGTGATCGACCTCAACGGCGGCGGGATCGCACTGCCGTGGCTGCGCGCATGGGCCAAGCTCGGCCGGCCCGGACAACCGCCGATCGACTACGTCGCCGACACCCCCGACAAGGTGCTCGCCATGGCCTCGGCGCTGCTGCGCATCGCGAAGGCGAGGAAACCGGGATACGCCGACCTGCAGATCGCAGCGGACGACGACAAGATCCCCGTATCGCCCGAGGTGCCCGCGATCGTCGTCGACGGCGACGAGATCGCCGAGCTGTACAGCAGCAAGGCGCGACGCAACCCGACGCTGCGTAAGGCGGGCGATCTGCTGCTGCAGGTCGTCGAGCTCGCCCGCGCCGTCGCGTGCAACGTCATGATGACCGCGCTCCGGGCAACGCAGGATGTGCTCGAAGAACCTCAACTCGTCGCGCAGTCCGGTCTCAAGATCGCCATGCAGGGCGACGAGCGAGAGATCAACTATCTGATGGGGTGGGGCGACAAGATCGCACCCGAGGACATGCCCGAGCCCGGCACGGGTGCGATCAAGGAACTCGCGAAACCGGCCCGCATCTTTCAGGCGTACAGGATGACCCCGAGCCGGATCGAGCAGATCGTCGCCGCGACATGCAAGTACCGACCGGTCCTCGATGAACTGTCGCGCCGTGCCGCAGGCGAGGCGTACGAGCGTAGGTGGGACGACACGGCCCATCTGTTCGACGGCAGCGTGCAGGCCACAGCGACCGCCGTCGCCGAGCCCGCGACCGAGCCCGTGCAACAGGTGCGCGAGGGATGGACCGACCCAACCGCCGATTGGGGCAAGCCTGCGGCCGCCCCGACAGGCGGAGACGGAGACGCCGCGATCGCCAACGCCGACGCCGCGATGCGCCGCATTCACGAGCAGATCGACGAGGCGGCCGGCGAGCGCGACCCCGACCTCGAAGCGCAGGCACGGGCGATCTTCGAGGCGGGCGGGCTCGCCTACACACCGCCCGCCGCCCTCGACGAGGCGCAGCAGACCGGCGGCGACCCGCGCAAGGCGATCGTGTTCGAGACCGTTCTCAAGGCCGGCCCGAACGGCATCGGGCCCGAGGCGATCCGCGACGTGTTCGCCCGCCTGCACCCCGACCTCGAAGTGCCGCACGCCGCCACGATCGGCCGATGGCTCGGAGCCGACTCGCGCGTGCACCAACCCAAGTACGGCCGTTACGCCGTGCGCCCCTCGAACGGAGAGAACCCGTCATGAACCGACGCACTGCCCGCCGCATCGCTGCCGCCGTGATTCACATCCTCGGCGACGTGATCGCGTGTGCGCACTGATCGCGATCCCCGTCGTCATCGCGGCGTACATCGACCCTGTCAGCGCATGGCAGATCGACGCCCCCGTCTCGGCGATCGCCGTGATCGCGCTCGCGCTGCTCGGCGTCGAGCGCATCGGGCTCGCCCTGTACGTCCTCGGCGACCGCATCGCACCCGACCGCCTGCAGCAGCCTGCGCACTGACCACGAGCAAGGAAGCACGCCATGCAGCCCGAGCCGTACACACGCCCCGCCGACCCGCCCGCCCGCATCGCCCACGTGACCGAGGTCGTTCCCGCGGCCGAGCAGCAGCTCGCGCCCGCCCCGCCGCCCGGCATGCGGGTGATCGGATACGTCCGCATCGAGGGCATGCTGCACCCGCAGTACGGGCCCGAGTACGTGCCCGCCGTGCCCATGGCGCCGGCCGCGCCGTCCGGGCTCGACCCGCAGGCACAACGCACAGCCGCGAAGGGCGTGTTCGCGGCCGGGGCGGGCGTCGGCGCCTACTTCGGCATGCAGGCGCTGCAGATCCTCGTCGACAGCCTCGTGCAGTTCCTCGCCGCCGCCGCGGTGTGCGGGCTCGTGTGGGCGCTGCCGACCGGCCGCCGTGGTGCACGCGGCGGAACGACGTACGTCACGAACAACCGCGGGTTCCTGGCTGGTTGGAAGTCGCAGAACGGCCCGCGCAAGTAGCTGCCTTACCCCGTGGCGCCCCGCACCGCATTCCTCGCGGCACGGGGCGCTTTGTCGTTCACTGCTGCGCGGACTGCTCAGGCAGCTCCGAAGCCACCCCGCGAGGCGGCACCCCGATCTCGGGCATCTCGGCCCCCGACAGTTTCATGACCAGACCCGCTTGCAGGCGGGTCCTCACCTCGGGATCCGTCACCTCCGCGAGCAACGCGATCGCTTGATCGCCGGATCGCTCGATACGCATGTCCGTACGCAGAGACTCGGTCTGACTGGCCATGTGCTGCAGAGCGATATCCGCCCGACGGTGTACCAGCTGCCCGACGATGGTCGAAACGACGCCTGCGGAACTGGCCACGATCGAGGCGAACATATCCCCGGTGGTCTCCGCCCGCCAGATCGCCAGAACGACGCCGAAAAGGATCACGAACACGCCAATGGCGGAGATCACTTGACTGGCGTAGAAGCTGCGGCGGGCCTGGGTGAGGCCGTACGAGTAATACTCGATCAGCACACTCGCGAACTGATCGTCTCGCGCTCGCGCATCCGCGTGCGCCTGAGTGCCTTTGTCGTCCGCCTCGCCGTTCTCACGGTCAACTATGTTGACCTTCCCATTCTCAAGGTCGCCCCACGTGAGGCCGCCGTTAGGCCCCGAGCCAACCAGACGTTGCGCTGTCTCGCGCTGTTCGCGCTCGAAACCCCGCCTGGAAGCCCACATTCCGACGCCACCCGAGACCATCGCCCCAACGGCGCCGACGACGGACGCCGTGACGGCCGCCACGTCAGCTTGCATTCGTAGCCCCCACCCCTGAGCGGCTCACCACATCGAGACCGCGAGCGATTGTACGCAGAATCGACAGCGATCCGACGACGAATCGAAAGCGAATCGTTCGCGATCCGTTTGCATACCTGCAGGTAACGTAGTTCTGTCCCTAGGGGACTCCCGAGGGACTCGCGCGCGCGCGTTCCCCTCCCCTCCCATATATGGGGGGGTGGCAGTAGAGAGATCCACTACCGGTAGTAGGCGCCGCGCGTACGAGCCCGCTCTCTCTCAAATCGCCGCCGCGACTTGACTCTCGACGATCACGTGTCGCATTCTTGGCCGCAAGTCCGCCATGCCCGGACACACAGACATCCGACGCCCCGCCCACTGCGGGGCGTTCGTCATTCCCACCAAGAGCCGGCCGACGCACCCCACCGTCGACCGGCACGGCGCCGCCTCAACTCCCCCCGAGGCGGCGCCGCCCATACACCGCGCAGTGCAGGCACACACACGAGACAAGTGCGGGTTGCTGGCTGCGCCCCCTGCACTGCGCGGTCATGACACGGCACCATGGGACCCTCACCCGGAACCGGCACGAGGGAGCGCACCCCATGTTCGGCAAGAAGACCGACGAGGAAAAGGCAGCCGCAAAGCGCCTCGCACGCATACGCGTTGCAGCCGCAGCAACCGGCGTTACCGTCATCGGCGGCAAGTTCCATCAGGCCGGGCAGGAGTCGATTCCCGTCGAGGGATCGCGGGTGACGATCGAGCTCGGCGAGACCGCCCGGAAGCGGATCACCGCGACACGGGTCGCGCTGACAGGGATCTTCGCGCTGTGGCTGAAGAAGGACGAGACGAAGCTGTACATCACTGTCGAGCACCCCGACGGCGTGATCCTCTATCCGGTGCCCGCCCGGAAGGAAGACAAGGCGCGCGTGTTCGCGACCCTCGTCAACGGCGAGGCAACCGGGGTCACCGACTAGGCGCCCCTCGACCCACACCCCCGACGGGAGGACACCGCATCATGCGCGTACGCCTGTCGGACGGAACACACGAGGTCGAGATCAAAGCCAAGGGGTACAGCCGACGCCGCCTCGACGACGCCGAGGCGGCAGCGCTGCGCATGCTCGATGCACTGCGCGACCCTCAACCTGCGCAGCCCGGAACGACGTTCGGGTTCGTGCCCGACGTCGTGCTCGACAGCAGCACCGAGCGGGCCGAGCCGTATGACGACGGACGCGACGAGGACGACGAGGGCGACGAGCAGTGAGCGGCGGTTGGGCAGGCAGCAACCGACGGCACGAGCTGCCTGCCGACTGGTACACCGTGCTCCGACCGGCCGTGCTGCAGCGCGACGAGTACCGGTGTCGCAACCGCACCGACGGGCGCGTGTGCGGACGCCCGGCGAATCAGGTCGACCACATAGGCGACAAGCACGATCACCGGATCGAAATGCTGCAGGCACTGTGCGCCGACTGCCACGCGGCAAAGAGCAGCAGACAAGGCAACGACGCACGGTGGGCGGTACGCAGGACACGCCCCAAGGAACGACATCCCGGTCTGATCTGACGACGCCGCCCCCCCTGGGGGGTGACTCCCCTCCCCGCCCCGTTTGGGGCTCGGGAGGTGCTGTGGCTGTCGGTCTGTACGGGTCTGGGGAAAACGGCCACGCTGCGGGGCGTGGGCGGCGCGCAGGGCGGCGCGCAGGTAGGCGGCCGGCTGATTTGATGGCGTGCGGAATGGGCGCCGCAGATCGCGTCTCAGTCGGCCGCCTTATACGTCACGAACTAGATACACGCAGGTCAGACGGCATATTGCCGTTACACGAGCGGGTATCATAGGGGCATGAACACCCGACGCTGCGAGCACTGCGACGCACACCTCGGCGCCCGGCACGCGCATAACGCCCGGTACTGCTCGGGCCGCTGCCGCACCGCAGCGTGCAGGGCGCGCAAGACGATCCCGGCCGAGCTCACGAGCCGGCCGCGATGGATCCGGCGCACCTCGCGGAAGGTGCCGGTCACTGTCGGCGGCGCGACGGCGAGCAGCACGGACCCGTCGACCTGGTCGACGTACCGCGGCGCCGTTCGCTCGACGACGGGCGCCGGGCTCGGGTTCGTCCTCGACGGCGACGGCGTCGTCTGCCTCGACCTCGATCACTGCCTCGTCGACGGCGAGGTGCTGCCGTGGGCGCAGGGCGTGCTCGACGCCGCGGCCGGGTGCTGGGTCGAGGTGTCCGCGGGCGGCGACGGGCTGCACGTGTGGGGGTGCGGCCGGCTGCCGGGCGGCACGGGGCGCCGGCTGCAGCTCGGCGACGGCACGGTCGAGGTGTACGGCGACGGCCGGTACATCGCGGTCACCGGGGTCACGTTCGGCGGCACGCCGCAGCGCCTCGGCGACCTGCAGTACGTCATCGACTCTCTTCTTCAAGGACGTGCAGGTTCTCGGCCGATACGTAGATCTCTCTGATTCGCGCGGCGACTTCGGCCTGTGCAGTGTGGATTTGAGCAATCGCGCCGGGCAACTGTGTCTCAGTTGCGTCGGGCCCGTCGTCGGCGAGATTGTCTGCGAGGTACTCGTATCGTCCGTAGGCGTTGCTCACCTGGCGGCGCAGGCGATCGGGTATCACAAGCCCGGTGAGCCGGTTGATCTTTTCCAGATGCTGGTTAGCGGTGCGCTCCAACTCGGTAGCTGAGGCTTCCAGTTCTTCGCGCCGCTGTCGGACCCGTTCGTTGACACGACTGTCAGGAGTGTCGACCATCCGGTGCCACCTACACCATTGGAGAAGGCAGGGTTCCGCGACGAGCAGCAGCTCAGTCAGCTCTGCGTGCAGATCTTGCAGGTGCGCGAGTTCGAAGGCTTCCCGCCGCTCCGCGTGCAACCGCTGCCGTTCTGCCTCCCGCGCTGCTCGCTCGCGCCGCGCTTGGGACGCGTTATTGATCAGCACGCCTCCGAACACAACGCCCTGCCCAAGCAGGAATGACCCGACTGTCCAAAGCGCCGCCGCCCCCGGTAGTTCCACGGGGGCACCGTACCTACCGCACTCGACACATGCGCACGGATTGGAGGTAGAACCATGGCGGGAACGGGCAGGCGCCGGCGGCCGCGGCGTAACAAGGATGGATCATCACCGAGGCGCTGCGGCTTGCAGCGCGTGATCGATGCGTTGACAGCGCTCGACGCTGCGTAGCAGGATCCGCACGCCTTATGCATCGCAGTGATGCACTGGAGGCGGGGGGGTCATAGGGATGAAGCGACTTGTCGCAGCGGTAGCTACCGCCGTCGCGGTGCTGGCCACGCTCACGGGATGCGGCGGCACCGACAACACCGAGTCGGTCAAACCGATCACGCACGAGATCGACAGCCTGCGTACTGAGATCAAGATGGAGTCCAAGGCTGTCGCCGCGCACGATCCGGATGCAAAGGACCACATCGAAAGCGTCAAGGACACGGCCGCGTACGTGACTCCCAAGCTGGCCGATCTCGCAAAAGACGCTCCCGCGGATACCCGCGACTTCGCGAACGCGGCGCATGCGTGGGCCGAGGCGGTTCTGACGTCCCGAACGGCCATTCTCGAACAGGCCGATGCGGACACGAGCACCGTGGCTCTGGCCAACGTCGGTTTGGCAGCTCGCACCCTCGACCAGGACGCAAAGCACCTCGGCGTCAAGGGCTGGGAAAACGTCCACGATCTCTAGGCTCAGCGCTCCCGACACGGGTGCGCTGCAGCGCGCACCCGACACGGGAGGTACAGCCCATGGCAGGCAACGGCCCGCCCCCGAAGGCACGCAAGGTGCGGCGCAACTCGGATCCGGTCGCACAGACCGTACTCAGGTGGGAGCGTGCCGAGGCGCCCGAGCTGCCCGACTTCCGGATCGAGCGCGACGAGCAGCTCGTCGAGTTCGTGTGGCCCGAGCGCACCCGCGAGTGGTGGCAGATGTGGATCGACTCGCCGCAGGCCGAGCACTTCGGGTCGTCCGACTGGCAGTACCTGCTCGACACCGCCCTGATTCACGCCCGGCTGTGGCGCGGCGATCTGTCGGCGGCCGGCGAACTGCGGCTGCGCGTCGCAGCGTTCGGCGCTACGCCCGCGGACCGGGCGCGGCTGCGCATGGTGTTCGCCGAGGCGGACGGCGCCGACGGCGGCAGCGGCCGCTCGGGCGGGCCGTCCGCTCGTGAGCGGTACGGGCAGCTTCGGATGATGCCCGGCGGGAAGTCCGGCCAGGGCGGCAGCAAGGGCGCGTAGCACGGGGGTTCGTCATGCCTTGGCGGGGTCCTGAGTACGAGGGCGAGCGCCCAACCCTGGGTTGGTACGTCCTCGACTGGATGATGCAGAACCTCGCGCAGCCCGGCCGCGACGACGGCGAGCCGTTCGTACCGACGCAGGAGCAAGCCGAGTTCTTGTGCGGGTTCTACGAGCTGCACCCCGTGACCGGCAAGCGGGTCATTCACCGCGCGCTGCTGTCGCGACCGCGAGGGTGGGGCAAGAGCCCGTTTGTCGGGGCGATCGCGCTCGCCGAGGCGTGCGCCGACGTCGTCGCCGATGGGTGGGACGCGAACGGCGAGCCGGTCGGCCGGCCGTGGCATTCGGTGCGTACGCCGCTCGTGCGTATCGCCGCGGTCACCGAGCAGCAGACCGACAACACGTGGATCCCGTTGCTCGAAATGGCGCGGGGCGGGTCGGTCGCCGCCGACTACGGGCTCGAAGTGCTCGACACCGTGATCTATCTGCCGCGCGGCGAGATCAGTCCGATCACGTCGTCGGCGACCTCGGTCAAGGGTGACCCGGCGTGCTTTGCGTCGCTCGACCAGACCGAGGAATGGAAGGAGTCGAACGGCGGCGTACGGCTCGCGAAGACCATGCGGTTCAACGCGACCAAGATCGGCGGCTCGATCATCGAGACGCCGAACGCGTTCACGCCCGGCGAGGGATCCGTCGCCGAGAACTCGGCGGCCGACTATCAGGCGATCATCGACGGCCGGTCGCGGGCGCGGGGAATCCTCGTCGACCACCGTGAGGCGCCGCCCGAGACCGACATGACCGACGAGCAGTCGCTCGTCGCCGGGCTGCGGCTCGCGTACGGCGACAGCAGCGATCACCCCGACGGGTGCGTGCTGCACGACCCGCCGTGCGAGCCGGGTTGGTCGCCGATCGAGCGGATCACGTCGGATTTCTGGGACACCTCGAACGACCCGCAGGATCTTCGAGCCGACTTCCTGAATCAGATCACGCACGCGTCGGATGCGTGGCTGACCGAGCCCGAGGTGCGGGCGTCGTCCGACCTCGGCAAGGTGCTGCAGCCCGGCGACCGCATCGTGCTCGGGTTCGACGGCAGCCGGAAGCGCAACCGGATGATGACGGACGCGACCGCACTGATCGGGTGCCGGCTGTCCGACGGTCACCTCTTCGAGCTCGGCGTGTGGGAACAGCCGCTCGGTAAGGCCGGCGAGGGCTGGCAGGTGCCGGTCGTCGAGGTGCTCGCCGCGGTACACGAGGCGTTCGAGACATACGACGTGATCGGCATGTACGCCGACCCCGCCAAATGGGAATCGCACGTAGCGGATTGGGAAGCGGCGTACGGGCCGCGCCTGCAGGTGCAGGCGACCCGGAACCATCCCGTCGAATGGTGGATGACCGGCGGTCGGTCGACGCTGATCGTCCGGGCGCTGGAGAAGTTCCACACCGCGTTGACCGAGGGCGAGTTGACGCACGACGGCTCGTCGGCGCTCGTGCGGCATCTGTGCAACGCCCGCCGCCGTACGTCGCGTTCGGGCCTGCAGATCGCTAAAGCGCACCCCGACAGCCCAAAGAAGATCGACGCTGCGGTCGCCGCCGTGCTCGCGTGGCAGTGCCGCCTCGACGCGATCGCGAAGGGCGTCGGCGCAGAGCCCGAGGAAATGTTCGGCGGCACGTTCTGACAGAGAGGGGGCGACCGTGCTCGACGAGACACCGGATCTCGACAACCCCGATTACATGCTGCTGCGCCTCGGGCGCCGGCTGCGTAAGCGGGCGGGTGTACTCGAAGGCTGGTGGATGTACTACCGCGGCCGGCCGCCACTCCCCGAGCTGCCGAAGAATGCCGAGGCAGCGTTCATCGACTTCCAGCGCAAGGCGCGCACGAATTTCTGCGGTCTGATCGCCAACGCCACAGTTCACCGGCTGCTCGCGCTCGGCGTGACCGGCCCGGACGGCGCACCGGACGACCGGGCGTCGCGCTGGTGGCAGGCGAACCGGCTCGACTCACGGCAGAAACTCGTATGGCGCTGCGGCATGGCGCAGTCGGTCGGGTACATGCTCGTCGGCCCGCACCCGACCCGTACCGAGGACAACGGGCGCCCGTCGCCCCTGATCACCCCGGAGCATCCGAGCGAGTGCGTCGTCGAGTACGACCCCGAGACCGGCGAGCCGTACGTCGGATTGAAGGCGTACGCGAACGACGTCGACGGCTACGGGTACGCGCGCATCCTGTACGACGACCGCTCGTTTCCGTACCGCACCGTCGAGCGCTGCGGCAGCCGGCTGCCGTGGGGGCCCGACTCATGGGTGTACGTCGGCGAGGGCGACAACGGCGAGCCGCACGACCTCGGCGGGCTGCCGCTCGTCGAGTTCGCCCGTATGCCCGACCTCGGCGAGGACCCCGAGCCCGAGTTCGCGAGCGTCATGGACACGCAAGATCGCGTGAACATGGGCGTGTTGAACCGCATGGCTGCCTCGCGCTACTCCGGGTTCCGGCAGAAGTGGGTCAAGGGGCACCGGTTCGCGAAGCGCAAGGATCCCTCGACCGGGCTCACCGTCGTCGAGCAGCCGTTCACGCCCGGACCCAATACGGTGTGGGTGTCCGAGGGCGAGAACGCGCAGTTCGGGCAGCTCGACGCGACCGACCTGTCAGGGTTCCTGAAAGAGCACGAGTCCGACGTGCGCGACATGCTGATCTTGTCGCAGACACCCGCGTACTACTACGCGAGCGACCTGATCAACATCAGCGCCGACACGGTGTCCGCGCTCGACCTCATGCACGTCGCGAAGTGCCGCGAGCACATCGCCGCGTTCGGCGAGGGGCTCGAAGACGTGATGACACTCGCCGCGGCGCAGGCGGGCGTGCCCGAGGACTACACCGAGGCAACGGTGCGTTGGGCGAACCCGCAGTACCTGTCTCCCGCGGTACAGGCGGACGCCGCGACCAAGCTGAAGAGCATCGGGTACCCGCTCGACGTCATCGCCGAGGACCTCGGCGAGACGCCGCAGCGCGTACGCCGGATCACGGCGGGCGCCGCCTCGGCTGCACTGCTCGCCGCCTCGCTACTGCCGGCGAACCCGGCACCGACCGCGGGCAACGTCGATGCGGGGGCGACCGGTGAGTGAGGCGCTGCAGGCGGCGCTCACCGACCGGTACGACGCCCTGTCGACGTCACTGCGGTCGCGGGTGATTCAGTTCGTCCTCGCCGCGTTCGACAGCCTCGGCGGGCACCGCGACGCTGACGCCGCGGCGTTCGTCGAGCAAGTGCTGCCGACCGTGCTCGCCGTGCAGGCGCAGATGGGGCAGATCACCGACGCGTATCTGTCCGCGACGATCGCCGACATGCTCGGCACCGCGGCGGCGCCGGCGGGCGTACAGCTCCCCGAGGCGCTGCGCGGCGTCGACCCCGCCGAGGTCTACACGCGCCCGTTCGTGAGCACGTGGACGGCGCTCAGCAAGGGCAAGGCGTACGCGCAGGCGGTCGCCGAGGGGCGTACGCGGCTGCTCAGCATCACCGAGACCGACCTGCAGCTCGCCCGCACGCACGCCGCGCAGCAGTCCATGCAGCGGGGCGGCGCAAAGTTCTTCCGCCGCCGGCTCACCGGTACGAAGAACTGCGCGCTGTGCACGCTCGCCTCGACGCAGCGGTACCGGGTCGAAAAGCTCATGCCGATACATCCGGGCTGCGACTGCAAGGTCGAGCCGCTCGTCGGCAACCGCGACCCCGGTCACGTCATCGACGAGGCGCTGCTGCGCGCGGCGCACGACGCCGTAGCGAAGGGCGTCGGGCAGTCCGACGCCGGCGGCCGCGCCCCCGACTATCGAGACGTGATCATCACTCGCCAACACGGCGAGTACGGGCCGCTGCTCGCGGTTCGTCGTCACGAGTTCACGGGCCCGGACGACGTTCCGAGCCCGTGATTCCCGCGCCGCCACGGCGCAGCAGTACGGCTCACCTCAACCCGACACGGGAGACATCACCATGCACGCGCGCACTCTGCCTCGTCACGCTCGTACCGGGCTGCTCGCCCTCGGGTGGCGCAAGGCTCGCCCCCATCAGGGCGAGGACCCTGACGGGCTGTACCCGGTATGGCCGATCCTCGGCGGCGCCCCGGACGGCGACGGCGACGGCGACGGCGGCGGCGACCAGGGCGACGACGGCGACGGGTCCGACACGGACGACGACGGCGACGGCGACCAGGGCGACGACGGCGGCGACTGGTCGGCAGTCGTCAAGCAGTGGAAGGCCGAGGGGCTCAAGCCTGCGCAGATCGCCGAGCGACTCAAGGCGTCGCGCAAGTGGGAGCAGCGCGCGAAGAAGAACAGTGACGCCGCCGACGAGCTCGCCCGCCTCAGGCGCGAGGGCATGAGCGAGCAAGAGGCGGCGGTCGCAGCGGCGCGCGCCGAGGAACGCGTCAAGGGCGGCGAGCGCATCGCCCGCTCGGCGTTCCTCGCGGCCGCGAAGGGGCGCATCCCCGACCCGACTGCAGTCGTCGAAGAGATCAACTTGAAAAAGTACGTCGACGACGACGGCGAGGTCGACGACGACGCGATCGCCGCGCTTGTCGACAAGCTCGCCCCGAAGAAGTCCGGCAAGGACGAGAACGACGAGGACGACGACCGCGAGGACGAGCGCGACAAGCGCCGCCGCCGCGGCCGCGGATTCGACCAGGGCACCCGCCGAGGCGGCAAGGGCGGTAAGGGCGGCGTCTCAGCCGGCGCCGATCTGTACCGCGAGCTGCTCGGCAAGGGCGCCGACAAGAGCTGAACACACGAAGGAAAAAGTCATGATCCTCGCTCAGACCGTTGAGCAGTTCGGGAGTGACGATCAGTCGTGGCTCGGGTCCGCGCACGGCACGGACGCGACCGAGACGATCTCGCTCGACACCTCGACATTCACCCCGGCGACCCACTACCCCGACGGGTATTTCAAGTCGGGCATCCCGCTCGGCGCGATCACGGCGACGCCGGGCAAGTACGGGCCGTACGACAACGCCGCAGCGGACGGCCGACAGACCCTCGTCGGGTTCCTGTACGCCGCGGTCAAGTCGCCCACCGTCAACACGATCGACCCGTCGGCCGCGATGCTCACGCACGGCAAGGTGCGCGAGTCGCGCCTGCCGCTCGGTGCCGTCGACGCCGCCGGGCACACCGACGTCGCCGGCTCGATCCGGTTCGTCTGAGAGGGGATGATCTGAGATGAGCTGGACTCTCGACACCGAGTTCATTGAGCCGACCGAGCTCACCGGACTGATCCGGGCGGCGCTCGCCGACCTGCAGGTCAACCGGTTCACGCTGTCGCGGTGGCTGCCGAACGTGTCCGTCGACGACATCGCGTACGAGTTCACGAAGGGCGGCGGCGGGCTCGCCGAGACCGCGTCGTACCGCTCGTGGGACGCCGAATCGAAGATCGGCCGCCGCGAGGGGATCGGCAAGGTCATGGGCGAGCTGCCCCCGATCTCCGAAAAGCTGCCGCTGAACGAGTACGACCGGCTGCGGCTGCGGAAGCTGGCCACGAACGACGATCGCGTGCTCGCGCTGATCGCGCGTGACGCGCAGCGGATCGCCCGGAACATCGGCGCGCGGTTCGAGGTCGTGCGCGGGCAGGCGCTCGTCAACGCGCAGGCCCCCGTCACCGAGCTGCAGCAGACCGTCGACTTCGGCCGGACGGCCGCGCACAGCGTCGTCGCCGCCACCCTGTGGAGCGACCACACGAACGCGACGCCGCTCACCGACATGCGGTCGTGGGTCAACACCTACGAGGACACGAACGGCGACACGCCGGCCGTCGCCCTCGCGCCTGTCGGGGTGGTGACGCACTTCGGCATGTGTCAGCAGGTGATCAGGCAGGTGTACCCGCTCGCCCCTGCGGGCACGGCGCCGATGCTCAACACGGACCAGGTGAACTCTGTTCTGCGGGCGCTCAACCTGCCGCCGTTCGAGGTGTACGACGCCCGCGTCAAGGTCGACGGCGTCTCGACCCGCATCACCCCGTCGGACTCGATCGCGCTGCTGCCCCAGCCTGGCGCAACGACCGCGGCGCAGCCGACCGAACTCGGGGCGACGCTGCTCGGTACGACCGCCGAGGCGCTCGAATCCGAGTACAGCCTCGTCGCGAGCGAGCAGCCCGGCATCGTGGCGGCGACGTACAAGAGCAAGGATCCGATCCGGCTGTGGACGCACGCCGCGGCGGTCGGGCTGCCGATCCTGCGCGAGCCGAACCTCACCTTTAAGGCCAAGGTGATCTGATGACGCGCCGACTGATCGCGTACGTGCACGTCGACGGCGTCGCGTACGGGCCCGACAGCAAGGTTCCCGCAGCCGTCGCGAAGCAGATCGGCGACCACGCGTGGACGGACGCCGACCAGGACGACGACGGCGGCGAGCAGCAGACCGGCGGCGCGAGCGAGGCGCCGCCCCGCTCGGGTCGCGGCTCGGGTCGCGACGCATGGGTCGCGTTCGCCGAGCAGCACGACCTCGACGTCGGCGAGGACCGGACGCGCGAGCAGATCATCGCCGACCTCGAAGAGCGAGGCGTGATCGAGCGAGAGGAGTAGGGCGGTGGCGGCGTTCGCAACGGTCGAGGATTACGAGGCGCGCGCCGCTGTCACCCTCGCCGAGGGCAGCCCGCGGCGAGCGCAGGTCGAGGCGTACCTCGACGACGCGTCGGCGCTCATGCAGCGGCACATCCCGGCCGGCTACACCCCCGACGAGGGAACGCTGCGGGCGATCGTCGTGTCGGTCGTGCGGCGGGTCATGGCGAACCCCGGCGGGTACCGGCAGCGCACGATCGGGCAGTACTCCGAGTCGCTCGGCGAGGACGGCGGGCTCTACCTCACCGACGACGAAAAGGCGCAACTGCAGCCCGAGGACGCGACCGACCCGGACTCCGACGCCGCGTACTCGGTCGACCTCGTCGACGGCGGGCTGCCGGGTTGGCGCCCCGAGCCGTGCGAGTGGCGGCACCTCGGCTACACGCGAGACCGGCTGTGATCCCCGACGACATGCTGCCGCACCTCGTCGACGTCGAGACGCCCGGCGTGCGCGTCGACCGGTACGACAACAAGGTCGACGACTGGTCGGCGTCGACGCACACCACGGTGCAGGCGCGCATGCAGCAGCAGACGAGCAGCGAGGACAACGACCAGCGGTCGGCGCAGCTCGGCGAGTGGCTGCTCGTGTGCAACCCGGTCGACGTCAACGGCAGCCCGCTCACGATCGACAGCCGCGCACGGATCCATTGGGCGGGCGCCGACTTCGAGGTCGCCGGCCCGACGGCACCCGTGCACGAGCTCGCCGACGTGCACCACTTCGAGATCGCGCTCACGTTCGTAAAGGGGTGACCCATGGCGGGCTCACGGTTCGTACCCAACCGGCAGAACATCGCGACGTTTCTGCGCACCCCGGAAATGCGGGCGCTGATCGAGCGGAAGACTCGGGCCGTCGCCGCCGCGGCCGCCTCGGTCTCCGAGGCCGGCGGGCAGTTCCGGGTCGACGTCGACACGGGCGAGCACCGCGCGCGAGGCGCCGTGATGGGCGACTACTCGACCAACGACCCCGAGGTGTCTCGGCGGGCGCTGCTGCGCGCCCTCGACGCCGCGCGGGCGGTCGAGTGATGGCGGCGCCGGTCGAGTTTCCCGACGGCGTCGACGTCGTACGCCGCTACCTCGCCGAGTCGTTCGCCGCCCGCGGCGACGTGCTCGACGTCGTCACCCGCGTGCCGAACCCGCGCCCCGACCGGTTCATCAGGATCGAACGGGTCGGCGGCAGCCGGATCGACCGCGTCACAGACCGGCCGCGGCTGGACATCCATTGTTGGGCGCTCGACGAGGAGTCGGCGGCCGACCTCGTGAAGGTGGCGCGGGCGCTCGCGTTCGCGATCCCAGGGTGGCGCGGCGCGGTCGCGTACGACGTCGCCGAGGTCGGCGGGCCGAACACCGCGCCCGATCCGGTCTCCGGGCAGGAACGCGCCTCGTTCGCCGTCGAGGTGTCGCTGCGCGGCAAGGCACTCGCCGCCCCCTGATCGCTCACCCGCCCCCAGACATCGCACCCCCGGACCGCTCGGCGGCCGGGGGTTTCCCATGGAGGGACACAGCATGACCACACCCCTTGAGACCGGGCTGCACACCGAGTACATCCGCAAGCAATTGGTGCAGGCCGTGTTCGCCGCCGACTTCGAGACCGCGGCGATCACCGCGCCGTTCAATGCGACGACCGGCGCCCTGTCGACGATTCCCGCCGGTTACGTACCGGTCGGCTACACCACGGACGACGGCGTGACGTTCACGTCTGATCTGTCCATGGCCGATGTGACCTCGTCGCAGTCCGTCGAGCCGACCCGCTCGGACGTCGAATCGGACGTGCTGTCGGCGCAGTTCGCGCCGCAGGAGACGAACGCCGCGACCCTCGCCCTGTACGAGGGGCTGCCGCTGTCCGGCACGGGCGCACTGCCCGCGATCGGCGAGGCGTGGACGTGGGACCGGGCGTCGAGCCCGGTCAACCCGTTCCGTCGGCTGCTGTTCATCGGGCTCGACTTCGCAGACGACGGCGGAGAGATCTACGTCGTGAAGTTCTTCCCGCGTGCTCGGCTCACGTCGAAGGACGACGAGCAGTGGGCGCGCTCGACCGAGACGCAGCACCCGGTCACTTTCAACGCCTACCGCGACTCGGCGCTCAGCACGTCGTGCCGCAACTGGGTCGACGGTCCGGGGTGGCGCTCGCTCGCGCCGGCCGGCGGCTGACACCCCCTGATCGGGCGAGGGGCGGCGGTTCTGGGTGAGCCCCGACCGCCCCTCGCCCTTCCATGCTCACCCGCAGCTCACCCGAGAGAGAGACACGATCATGAGCAAGCCCAACGGGAAGCGGTACCGGCTGGAGACCGTCAAGCGGTCGTACTCCGAGGCGGTCGGCGGCGAGCGCGTCGAGTTCGAGGTCGGGCCCGAGGACAACCCGCAGGTGTTCTCCTTCCCGCATCCGATCTTTACGCCCGACGACGTGCAGCAGGAACTCAACGAGGCGAAGGGCGACGAGGCCGGCGCCCGCATCCTGCTCGGCGACCAGTACGCCGAGTTCATCGCGGCCGGCGGCGACGTGAACTCGCTCATGTTGCTGTACGTCGGGGTCCGCAGTGAGGCGCAGGACAAGGTGCAGAAGGTACGCCCTACCAGGGGGTAGGCGACGGCGACGACGTCGTCGAGACCTACACGTACAGCGTCCTCGACGTCCTCGGCGAGCATCCCGAGGCCGTCGAGGCAGACCTCGCCCACCACTACCCCGGTTACGGCCGGGGCGGGCCGCTCGCCGCCTATTGGCGAGGCGAGATCACGCTGCGGCTGCTGCGCGTCCTGGTCGAGAACCTGCCGCCGAGTGGGGCGACCGCCCGCGCGATCAACGGGCACGCGTGGCAAGCGCTCGATTACGCGGCCGCCGACACGCGCGATCTGCTCGCGCTGCTGTTCACCGCGTTCGTGAACGCCAACCGCGACCCGAAGAAACCGCCCATGGCCTACCCCGAGCCGGCGTGGCGGCCGGGCGATCCGGTGCCCGACGAGGCAAAGGCCGAGCAGGACAAGGCGCGCGCGAAGGCGGCGTACGCGCACATTCTCACGCAGACGAAGGGGGAATGAGTATGCCGGTCGAGGTCGGCGTCGGGTACGTGTCCGTCGTGCCCGAGGCACGGGGGTTCGGCCGGCTGCTCAATCAGCAGATCAGCGGCGAGTCTGCGCGGGTCGGCACCTCGGCCGGGCAGGACGCCGGCGAGGGGTTCCTCGGCGGGCTCGGCGGCAAGTTGAAGGCGGGCGTCGCCGGCGTCGCCGTCGCGGGCGGCGCACTGTTCGCGGCCGGGTTCGCCGAGGCGGTCGACCAGGACAAGGCGACGGCGAAACTCGGGGCGTCGCTCGGGCTCAGCGAAAAGGACACGGCGCGCGCCGGTAAGGTCGCGGGCTCGATCTATGCCAAGGGGTACGGCGAGTCGATCGACCAGGTCGACGACTCGCTCAAGGCGCTGCAGCAGAACGGCGTCGCCGCGCTCAGCGCCCCGCAAAAGCAGCTCGCCGGGCTGACTAAATCGGCGCTCAACCTCGCCGACGTATTCGGCGCCGACGTCGCCGACTCGACGAAGGCTGTCGGGCAGCTCATCAGGACCGGGCTCGTCAAGGACGGTAAAGCCGGGTTCGATCTGCTGACTGCCGGTTTCCAGTCGGGCGCCGACAAGGCGGGCGACCTGATCGACACGGTCAATGAGTACTCAACGCAATGGCGCAAGGCTGGTCTGTCCGGGTCGACCGCGATCGGTCTGATCAATCAGGGTCTGCAGGCGGGCGCCCGCGACGGCGACCTCGTCGCGGACTCGATCAAAGAGTTCAGCATCAGGGCGATTGACGGCTCGAAGACGACCGCGACCGGGTTCAAGGCGCTCGGGCTCAACGCGGACGACATGGCGGGCAAGTTCGCCAAGGGTGGCAAGGCGGCGAACGGTGTTCTCGCGCTCACCCTCGACCGGCTGCGCGGGATCAAAGACCCGGTCAAGCAGGCGCAGGCCGCGACCGCGCTCTTCGGCACCCAAGCCGAGGATCTTGGGCAGGCGCTTTTCGCCCTCGACCCGACGACCGCAGCGAAGGGGCTCGGTAAGGTCGGCGGCGCCGCGGGCCGCATGGGCAAGCAACTGCACGACACCGCCTCGAACGACATCGAGGTGTTCAAGCGGCAGGCGCTGCAGGGGCTCGCCAACGTCGCGAGCAAGTACGCGCTGCCCGCGCTGCGCGACTTCGGCGGGTACCTCAATGACTACGTACTGCCGCCCGTACAGACCGTCGGCGGCGTGCTGCTCGACTACCTCGTGCCCGCTGTGAAGGGGACCGGCGACGCGTTCGCAGGCGGCGTGCAGTGGGTCAAGGACTACGGCGCGTGGCTCATCCCGTTCGGCATCGCGGTCGGCGGCGTCGCGATCGTGGCGGGCGCCTCGACGATCGCCACAGTGGGCATGACCGCGGCGTTCAGCGTGTACCGCGGCGTGATCATCGCGACAGCTGCCGTGACGCGTGGCTATGCGGTCGTGCAGGGCGTGCTCAACGCCGTGATGGAAGCGAACCCGATCGGTCTGATCATCGTCGGGATTCTCGCGCTCGGCGCGGCGCTGGTCGTCGCGTACAACAAGAGCGCCACGTTCCGCGGGATCGTGCAGGCAACTTGGGCCGGAATCAAGGTCGGTTGGGATTACCTGTGGGGCGCCCTGCAGGTCGGGTTCGGCTATTTCATGACCGGGCTGCGGGCGATCGGCTCGGCCGCCTCGTGGCTGTGGTCGAGCGTGCTGCAGCCGACGTTTTCGGCGATCGCGACCGGCGCGAAGATCCTGTTCGCGATCGTGTTCACGGTTCTGCTCTTGCCGCTCGTGCTGGAGTTCAAGATTCTCGCCGCGGTCGGTACGTGGCTGTGGGCGAACGCGCTGCAGCCGGCGTTCAACGGGATCGCCGCGGGCGCACTGTGGCTGTGGAACAACGCGCTCGCACCCGCATTCCGAGGGATCCTCACGGTCATCGGCTGGTTCTGGACCGGCACGCAAGTGATCTTCGGGTACTTCAAGGCTGGGGTGTCCGCGGTCGGTTCGGCCGGGATGTGGCTGTACCGCACCGCGCTGCAGCCTGCATTCAAAGGGATCGTCACGGTCGTCGGATGGTTCTGGACCGGCATACAAGTGATCTTCGGGTACGTCAAAACCGGACTGCGCACCGTCGGCGACGCCGGGACGTGGCTGTACCGCAATGCGCTGCAGCCCGCGTTCAACGCGATCGGTTCGGGCGCCTCGCTGCTGTGGTCCAAGGGGCTGAAACCGGCGTTCGACGCTGCGAAATCCGGCGTCAGGCTGGTCGGCGACGCGTTCGACACCGCGAAGAATGCGATCGGTACGGCGTTCGGCAAGATCGAGTCGATCACGAAAAAGCCGATCAACTTCGTGATTGACATGGTGTACACGCACGGCATCAAAGCGGTGTGGGACAAGATCGCCGGGTTCGTCGGGCTCGACAAGCTGCCCGCCGCGCCGAAGCTGCTCGCCGAGGGCGGCCGCACGCGTGGCGGCACGCCGGGCAAGGACTCGATCCCCGCGCTGATGATGGCCGACGAGTTCGTCGTCAAGCGCAGCAGCGCCCGGAAGATCGGGTTCGGCGCGCTCAACTACATGAACCAAACCGGCGAGCTGCCGGTACAGAAGTTCGCCGGCGGCGGGATCGTCGGCGACGTCGCCGGCTGGATCGGCGGGAAGGCGAAGGCGATCGGCTCGGCCGTGATGGACGGCGTCGACTTCCTCGCCCACCCCGGAAAGCTGTGGGACAAGGCGACCGGGTTCGTCCGCGACAAGATCGGGGCGATCGGGCAGAACCCGTTCGCGCAGATGATCGGCAAAGTGCCGCTCAAGATGCTGTCGAGCCTGAAAGACAAGGTCGTCAAGGCAGCGACGAGTGCGTTCGGCGGGGGCGGCGACGTCGGCGGGTCCGGGGTCAAGCGCTGGTCGTCGGTCGTGCTGCAGGCGCTCAAGATGGTTGGGCAGCCGGCGAGTCTGCTGCCGACCGTGCTGCGCAGGATGAATCAGGAGTCGGGCGGCAATCCGCGCGCGATCAACCTGACCGACATCAACGCGAAGAACGGCGACCCGAGCCGCGGGCTCATGCAGACGATCGGCGCGACGTTCAACGCGTACGCCGGTCCGCTGCGCTCGCGCGGCATTTACGACCCGCTCGCCAACATCTACGCCTCGATGCGGTACGCCCTGTCGAGGTACGGCTCGCTCGCCGCGGCGTACAACCGGCCCGGCGGGTATGCCTCGGGCGGCCGGCCGCGGGCGGGCGAGCTCGCATGGGTCGGCGAGCAGGGGCCCGAGCTCGTCAGGTTCGGGTCGGGCAACTCGACCGTGTTCGATCACCGCACGTCGCTCGGCATGATGGCCGGGCTCGGGATGCGCGGGTTCGCGAAGGGTACGAGCGGCGCGGCCGCGAAGGCGCGCAAGGAAGTGCCCGGCGATCTCGGCTCGTTCACGAAGAGCCTGACCGGCTCGGCGAGCACGATCGCATCGGCGGCGAAGAGCCTCGCCGACGACCTGCGGCAGACCGGCAGGACTGGCCGGGCGCTTGCGACTCAGACGATCGCGACGTCGGCCCGGCTGCAGGCGCTCGCGGGTCAGCGTGACGCGGTCGCCTCGAAGATCGCGACCGCGCGGCAGGCTGCGGCCGACCAGAAGGGGACGGCGCAGGATTACCTCAAGCTCACGAACATCAACGGCGGGAAGATCGCCACGGTCGGCGACCTGATCTCGGGCATGCAGACCCGGCAGTCGACGCTGTCGAACTTCCAATCGCTGATCACGACGGCACAGAAGAAGGGGGTCGCGCAGTCCGTCATTCAGCAGATGGTCGCGGCCGGACCCGACAGCGGTCTCGCCGGGCTCATCGCCGGGGCGTCCGCAGGCGACGTGAAGAAGATCAACAGCCTTGCGGCGTCGGGTGCCAAGCTCAGCACGTCGTACGGCAACACCATGGCCGACGCGATGTACGACAGCGGCATCAACGCCGGTAAAGGGTTCCTCGTCGGTCTGCAGTCGCAAGAGAAAGCACTGCAGCAGCAGATGACGAAGCTCGGCGGCGTCCTGGTCGACTCGATCGAGCGCCGGCTCAAGATCCACTCGCCGGCCAAGGAAACCGAGTACGTCGGCCGCATGGTCGGCGCCGGCGTCGTCGTCGGCACCGACAAGTCGCTCAGCGAGGTACGAGCGGGCGCGAAGCGGCTCGGCCGGGCGGCGATCCCGCCCGTCGTGCCGACCGCCGAGGCGGTACGAGCTGCCGGGCAGACGGCGGCGCAGTCCGGCCACACGTACAACATCTATCCGCGCACGCTCGACATGACCGTGCACGATCTTGAGCTGCTGCAGCGGCGACAGGATGCGCTCGCTCGGGTGGGGAGGCCGCGTTAAATGCCGCTCATTACTGCGCCGGTCATCACCCCGCCCGACCCCGGCGGCGGTGGCGGCACACCGGTCCCGATCCCCGAGATCGGGTTCGCGACAGCCACCTACACCGACCCGACCGGCACGGTTTGGTCGCTCACCGACGAGGCGGCGGGATGGTTCACGCTCGCCGACGGCGTCTCCGGGCTCGGTGCCGCGCCGTACGGGTTCACCACGGACGCGCACCCGCGCGGCGGGGCGCGGCTGCGGTACGCACAACCGCAGGCGCGGGCGATCGTGTGGCCGCTGTACGTGTACGGCGACACGCACGTCGAGTTCGTCGGCCGTTGGCGGGCGCTCGCAACGGCGTTCACGCGCACACTGCGCGACGGGCCCGGCTGGCTGGAGATCGCCCGGCCGGACGGCACCCGCAGGCGGATCGCTGTCTATTACCAAGAGGGGTTCGAGGGTCGCGGCGCGAAGGGGTCCGGGATCGTCTCGGACGCCGCGGCGATCACGCTGTGGTGCGAGGACCCGTACTGGATCGACCCGGTCGCGGTGTCCGTGCACCGCGAGACTGGCAGCCTGTCGAGTTTCTTCCAGCCGTACCCGACGGTCTCGTCGTCGCAGGTGCTCGGCGCGACCACGGTCAAGAACCCCGGCGACGTGATCGTGTGGCCTAAGTGGACGGTCACCGGTCCCGCGAGCCTGATCACGTTCACGGTGACCCGGACGAAGATCGTCGATGGTGCCCCGGTCGTCACGAGCGAGTCGTTCACCCTCGACCCGACGGCGGTCGGGCACGGCAACCTGCTCGCCGGGCAGAAAGTCACGATCTCCACCAACCCGCCCACAGTGCGCTATCAGGACGGCTCGAACTGGGTCGGCGCGCTCGACTGGCCGACCGCGGTTCTGTGGGGGCTCGCCCCCGGCGACAACGCAGTGACATTCCAGTTGAACGGGTCCGGCCCCGGCAGCGCGGTCGATCTCACGTTCAACCCGCGGTACGAGACCGCCTGATCGGAAGGGAGCGGCGGTCTAGTGGCCGTGCAGCTGCTCATCACCGACAAGAACCTCGCCGTGCAGGGCGACCCGATCGACGGATGGACGAACCTCGACGTCACCAAAAGGTTCAACGAGCCCGGCTCGGGCAGCGTCGACGTGCCCGCACGCCCGGACGTCATGGCCCAACTGCAGCCCGGTAACCGGCTCGTCGTCATCCGCGACGGCGCGGTGTGGGTGGCCGGACCCATGGAGATTCCGACGGAATTCTCATGGTCGGTCACCGACGAGCCGGGATACGGCACGGTCGCGATCAGTTTCTCTGACGACCTCGCCACCGTGGCCGGATACATCACGTGGCCTACCCCGGCGAACGCGTGGACGGCGCAGCTCGCGAACACGTACCGGCAGCTCGCCAGCACGAACGCCGAGACGATCATTCGGGCCCTGGTCAATGAGAACTGCGGGCCGGGCGCGCGAGCCGAGCGTCGCATCCCGCACTTCGCGCTCGACTCCGTCGCGGGCGTCGGCACCCCGACGACCTTGAGCACGCGGTTCGAGCCGCTGCTCGACGTCTGCAGGCGCATCGCACTGGACGGCGGAGCGATCGGGTTCCGGACCCAACAGGCGGCCGGGCAGATCCTGTTCGGCTGCTATCAGCCGCGCGATCTGACCGCGACCGCGCGGTTCAGTATCGGTCTGGGCAACCTGCGCTCGATCCAATCGAAGTTGAGCGCGCCGACCGTCACGCACGCGCTGATCGCCGGCACCGAGCCGGACATCGGCACGACGGGCCGCACGTACGTGCAGGTCGCCGACGCCGCGGCGGCCGCCTCGTGGTGGCGGGTCGAGCGGTACGTCGACGGCTCGGCGCAGACCGACACCGACGGCGAGCTGACGCAGGCCGGGAACGGGGAGATCGCCGGCGGCGCTGCCCCGGTCGAACTCGCCACAGTCACCGTGGACACCCCCGATCTCAAGGCCGGCCGCGACTTCGATCTCGGCGACAAAGTCACCGTGGCGCTGCCGTACGGCGTCGAGGTCGTCGACCTCGTGCGCTCGATCCACCTGCAGACAACCCCGGATTCGGGCGAGTACGTGACGACCCTGATCGGGTCACCAGAGGCGAGCACCGACCCCGCCATGGTCAAGGCCATACGCACGCTCGGCCGCAGGCTCGGCCGGCTCGAAACCCGATAGCGAAGGAGGTGCACTCGTGGCTCAAGACTCGTGGCCGTCACCGGCTCACAACGCCCGCGCGGTCACTGACACCGAGTACGAGAAGATCGCCGCCCGGTTCTCCGGTGACGGCGTGTACGGCGAGCCCGGCGACACCGCCGTCGTGGTCGCCGGTATCGGTCTGTCCGTCGACGTCCGATCCGGCGTCTACGCGTCGGTACGCGGGCACGCGTGGACGTCCGGCACGTCTACGGTGAACCTGCCGGTCACCGCTAACAGCAGCGGCTCGACGAGGGTCGATCGGGTGGTGCTGCGCCTCGACCGGTCCGCGTGGACCGTGCGCGCCGTCGTCAAGCCGGGCGCCCCCGGCGGCGGCGCCCCGGCGCTCACTCAGGACACGGGCGACACGGGCGTGTACGAGATCCCGCTCGCTACCGTGACCCTGGTATCCGGGGCGTCGACGGTCACTGTCGCCCGCGGCGAGCTGTATGTCGGCGTCCGCATCCGGCCGTGCACCTCGACGAGCCGGAACCCTAACCCGGTGCCGGGCGAGATGTGTTTCGAGACGAACACCGGACGCGTCAGGGTGTGGACCGGCGACTCATGGGTCGGGCTATTCGACGACTCGGGCACGGTCGCCGTCAACTCGCCGCTGTCGGCGTGGGCGATCAGCACTGAAAGCGTGCTGCAGAAACGGAACGGGAACGTACACCTGCGCCTGGGCTCGTTCCAGCGCACCGGCGGCACTGTCCCCGACGGCGGGGCGCGGCTGCCCGTCCTCATCCCGGCCGCCTACCGACACCCCACCCGCGATCAGTACGGCATTTGCTACGTGACCGGAGTACAGATCGCGAGGATCACCGTTTACTCGGCCAACAGCGACAAGCCAGGACAAGTCTGGGTGACGCAGTATCCGACCATCAGCAAGGGTGATTACGTGCTTCCCGCATCCGGTATCAGTTGGGTGGTGGACTGACCATGGCCCGTCACGAGTTCGGCGCCGGAATCGCCGACTACGTCGTCAAACCGTCCGACGGTTTGTGGGGCATCGCCCCTGGGGTGACAGTCACCTTCTATGACGCGTCGGCGGGCGGCACTCAGTACGCCGATCTGCTCGACGCCGGCAGCACGGCGATCACTTCCGTGACCGCCGACGAGTACGGGTTCCTGCCGCGTTTCTTCGGCCCCGACGGCATCAGCGGCATGTGGGCAGATGCGGGCGGCAGTACGCGCGCGTGGATCGAGGCGCACAACGCCGGCAGCAGCGGGGCGGCAGCCGGATCGGTACGCGACTGGTTGAACGTCCGCGACTTCGGCGCGAAGGGCGACAACGTCACCGACGACACCGCCGCGATTCAGGCGGCGCTCGCCGCGGCGCCGATGGGCGGCATCGTGTACCTGCCCGCGGGCGCGTACCGCACGAGTGCGCCACTGACGATCCCGCCGGCGGTCACCCTGCAGGGGACGCACACGAACCTCATGACCGTGCCGGGATTGACCGACCCGCCGTGCTACATCCGGCCGTTGGCCTCGTTCGCGGGCGCCGCGGTCATCATGCTGGTTGACGCCGCGACGGGCGGTTACTCAACGATCAGCGCCGAGCACCGGATCTTGAACGTGATGATCGACGGGCAGGACCTCGTCGTCGCCGCCGACGGTCTGCAGGCCAAGGGGAACATTCAGAACGTCGGGCTGCGTGACTTCACCGTGCGGCAGTGCACCGGGAACGGCATCTACTGCGGCGAGAACGAGGGGATCAACCCGTACTCGTGGCGGCTGCACCGCGTGATGCTCGACAACAACCACGGGCACGGGCTGTCGGTGCAGATCATGACCGACCTCACGCTGATCGACGTGCAGGCGATCGGCAACTTCGCGAACGGTTTCAACATCATCAACGCCGCCAACTCGCAGGCGATCGGCTGCCGCGCCGAGTGGAACGGCAACAACGGCTATCACCTGACCGGCGATTGGGCGACCGGAACCGGCTCGGGCGGCATGCTGCTCGGCGACTGCAGCACGGACCGGAACGGGTTCAGCGGCGTACTCGTCGACGCCGTCGGCAACGCGCCGATTCAGATCGACAACCTGCACACCCGCCGCGACGGCCGCAACGGCGGCGCGGGCGGCGGCGGTTACGCCGGACTCAAGGTCGACACCGCAGGCGTGCCCGTCATCGTTGGTCTGGTCACCTGCTATCCCGGCGTCGACGACAACGGCACACAAGCTAACTCGCCGCAGTACGGCGTGCGCGTCGCGAACTCGGCGTACGTGTCCGTCGCGAGCGGGTTCCTGCACGCCAACACTGCAGGTTGGTCGGACGGCGGCGGGAACACGGTACTGCGGCGCGGGCTGAACATCGCCGAGCGCACCGGCCCCACGAACGCCCCGGTCAACGCGTTCGCCGGCCCGACCGACGTCGGCGGGAACTTGAACGTCGGCGGGTACCTCGCCGCGGCGTCCGGCCAGTCCGGCGGGCAGTGGAACATCTGGGACGGCACCGCAAAGGCGCTGAACCTCGGCTCGGCGGGCGGCGGCGTCGCGATCAAGGAAGGTGCCAACGCGCGCATGGGCGTCGCCACGCTCGCCGCGGGCACGGTCACCGTGGCCAACACCTCGATCACCGCGAACACGCGCGTCGTCCCGATCCGGCAGACGCTCGGCGGTACGCCCGGTCACCTGTCCGTCACGAAGAACCCCGGCGTCGGATTCACGGTCACGTCGAGCAGCCCGGAAACATCATCCGTGCTGTACGTCCTGTTCGAGCCCGCGTAACCGCACGCCGACGCACCTCACGCTCGCCCCTCGCCGACCGGCAGGGGCGTTTTTCATGCCCACGAAAGGGGCTCACCCATGAGTGACACAGCACGGCCGATCCCCGAACGGCTCGGCGACCAGGAAGAGCAAGCGGCGCACCTCGTGCGGACGGTCAACGGGCCCACGGTCGGCGACGAGGCCGAGCTGCTCGCCGAGCAGTACGGACCGGCGGACATGGCCGGGTTCCACACCGGACTCGCGGTCGTCGACGAGGCGACCGCCGACGAGCCGGCCGACGAGGGCGCCGCCCCGGCCGCGGACACCGCCGAGGGGGGCGAGTCCGCATGAGCCTCGAAGGCATGGTGACGGCGGTCGAACGCTGGATAGGCACCGGCGAGCCGAACGAGATTCAGTCGTGGTACCGGCAGCGCAACGGCGCGGCGTACGTGGGTAACTTCGCGTGGTGCGATGCCACGATCACCCGCGCCGCGGTTGAGGCGGGCGAGTACGACGCGGTGTGCTTCGGGGTCGACTTCGCGTACACCGTGGCGCACGCCGCGCGGTTCAAGGCGGCCGGTCAGTGGCATGCGATGACCAACGGGATCAAGGCGAGCGGGATCCGGCGCGGCGACATCATCTTTTTCGACTGGGACGGGTCGAGCGAGATCGGCAAGATCGATCACGTCGGCATCGTTACGGGCGTCTCGGTCGACTTCAAGTACGTGTACACGATCGAGGGCAACAGCCTCAACGTCTGCGCGAGGCGCGTGAGGGTCGTCGAGGACATCGCCGGGTTCGGCCGCCCCAAGTACAAGACGCCGCCGAAGACGCCGCCGGCGAGCGGCAGCTCGTCGACCTCGAAGCGGCCGCAGGTGTCTCTCTCGCGGCTCGTGAAGGCGTTCAAGGCCGACCCGCCGAAGAAGGGCACGCCGGTCTCGTACGCGCCCGTCGAGGTCGTCGAGAACGCCCTCGTCGGCGAGAGGCTGCTCGCGAAGAAGTACGCCGACGGGCACGCCGGATCGGCCACGCGCAGCGCGTACACCCTGTATCAGGAGCGCCTCGGGTTCACGGGCGGCGACGCCGACGGCATCCCCGGTTCGACGTCCCTCGGCCGGCTCGCGAAGAAGTACGGGTTCGACGTCGTCGCCTGATCCTCACTCTCCGACCGGCCCCCGCCGGTCTCTCACCACACAGGAAGGGGGCCGGCTATGCCTGCCCTGTTCGTTTCGTTCATGCGCACAGCCGTGCCGTTCGTTGCGGGGTGGCTGCTCACCCTCGCCGTGCGCGCCGGTATCGAGATCAACTCGGCGACTGTCACGGGCGTCGTGACCGTCGCGCTCGGCGTCGCGTACTACCTCGTGTTCAGGCTGCTCGAGGTCGTCGGCGAGCGGGCGCGCGGTACTGCGCTGCAGAGCGCCGCGGGCGTGTTGCTCGGGTGGGCGCGGCCGCCGTCGTACCCGAAGGTTCCCGAGCTCGAGCCGGTCGACGGCGCGCGGTACCTCGGCGAGTCCGGCAACGGGTGACGTCGGCCGCCCGGCCGCGGTTACACCCCCCACTGCACAACCGGAGGCAAGCGCGTGGACGCTGCGACGCTCGGCGCCGTCGGAACCATCGTCGTCGGGCTCGCAGCGGCCGCGGCCGCAGTCGTCGGACAGCGGGGCGCGAACCGCGCGTCGCAGTCCGGCGCCGTCCTCGGCGGGTACTCGACGCTCGTCGACAACCTGCAGGAAGAGCGCGACAAGGTGCGGGCGCAGCTCGCCGAGAACGAGGTGCGGCTCGCCGCGGCGTACGCCGAACTCGCAAGCGAGCGGGCCGATAAGGCGCTGCTGCAGGGGCAGATCACGGCACTCACGGTCGAGAACACACAGCTACGCGAACGGATCGTCGAGCTCGGAGGGCAACCCACGTGAACCGCCGTCATGCTCAACCGATCTTCGCGCAGCGGTGGCGTTCCCTCGCGGTCGCCGCCGTGCTGCTCGTACTCGCGGGCGCCGTCGTACTCGTGTGGCTGCGCGTCGATGCCGAAGCGTCGGCCCGCCGGGCAGCGATCGCCGAGGCGAACCTGCGCGGCGACGCCGTCACGACGCTCGCGAGCGACGTGCGCGTGCTGCGCGAGCAGATCAAAGCCGAGGGCAAGACGCCCGCCGCGCCCGACCCGTCGAGGGCGGTCGACAATCTGCCGGACCGGGCGCGGGTGCCGGTACCGATCCCAGGGCCGGCCGGACCGCGCGGGCCGCAGGGCGAGCCGGGCAGTCCGGGACCGACCGCGACAGGGTCGCCCGGACCGTCCGGCGCGCAAGGCGAGCCCGGTGCCACGGTGACCGGCCCGCCGGGTCCGGCCGGTCCGACGGGCGCCGCCGGTCCCCCTGGTCCTGCAGGGCAGGACGGCACGAACGGCACGGACGGCAAGGACGGCGCCGACGGGCACGACGGGCAGACGTGCCCCTCGGGCTACAGCCTGCAGGCGCCGAACTACGATCCCGACGCGCTCGTCTGCAGGCGCGACGGCGCCCCCCAACCGAGTGACCCGTCGCCGACGCCGAGCTCGTCGCCAACCTTGCTCGGGCTGCCGGCCGAGCGTCGGCGCATCGCATGAACAACGCCCCCTGTCTGGCCGTACGCGGCCGGCGGGGGGCGTTCTGTCGTTCCTGCAATGTCAGCTGCGGCGGGCCGCCCCCTTGGGCCACACGACGTCGACGGCGAGACCCTCGGCCCGCGCTTGCTCGACTGTGTCGGCCGTGCCGCCGCCTTTGCCCGAGGGCGGGGTGCCGTCCCACACCGCGACGAGCCGGTCGCCGCGGCGCAGTAGCTCGCCGTTCGCCGCCTCGTATGCCTGCCGGTTGGCGTTCTCATGCGGCATGACGACGACCTCGACTGCCGACTCGACGAGGTGATCGAACACGGCGGCGTGCTGGGGCTTCACCTTCGCCTGCCGATAGTCCTGCGACGGCAGCACCACGACCAACCGGCCGCCGGCAGCGAGTAGTTCCTCGGCAAAGATCGAGTCGGCGCCGGCCGCGATGCACGACACCCCGACGAGCTCGCCCTCGGTATGCGCCGCGAACACCTCGCGAAGTGCCTCGCGCACAAGAGCGACGCTGTCGTCGGTCAAGTCCATGTGCCCGGTAACGGCGTACCTCGTCACTCAGTGCCCCTCTCATCAGGTCGTCAACAGGCCGCGAATCCTATCCCGCGCCTCACGCAGGCCGCGGTTCGCATCCTTTCTCACGGTGTACGGATACAGCTCTGCGAGCAGATCGCGTACCCGCCTCGACTGCGTTTGCTCGGCTGCGTCGACCGCGGTGTGCGTCTGCTCAATCCCGCCGGTCACGTCGCCCATGAGGAACAGAGTTTCGGCAAGGCCGATGTGGTCGAGCGCGTGACTGCGGCCCGCCTCGGCGCCGCGGTGTTCCAACGCGACGCGGATCTCGTGGGCGGCCGCCTCGGCATGCTTGGCAGGTTCCTGTCGCGCGAGATCGAGCAGCCGGCCGCCGGTCACGCCCGCGAGTTCCGCCTCGTCGAAGTAGGCAATCCAGTACGGGGCGTCGTCGCCGCCCGCCTCGTGCAGTACCTCGGTCGCCTGCATGGTCGCCCGCCGGAACGCGGTCACGCGCCCCATGGCGGCATACGCCCATGCCTCGCGGGTGTAGAGCATCGCCCGCACCCGCGGTCCGATCTTGCCCCTGGAACCGTCCTGCGCAAGCCTCACGAGATCGGCCGCATCCTTGGGGCGGCCGCGATAGAGCATCTGGCGCGCCATACCCGCCAAGACGTTCGTGCCGAACTCGATGTCGCCGCCGGCGTGCGCGGCTCGTAGCGCCGCCTTGTAGTAGTTCTGTGCCTTGAGCTGCATGCCCGAGTCCCACGACATCGTGGCCGCCATTCCGGCGAGCTGCGCCATGACCCGGAACAGGCGCTGCTCGACGATCCCCGACTGATGATCTTTGAGTGCGTCGGATACCTCGGCGAGCTGCCCGATCACAGCTTTCCGGCGCAGCCCGCCCCCGTACTTGTGATCCCACTCGCGGAACTTCCGGGCGGTCAACTCGAGTTCGGCACACTCGCGCCCGCCGAGCCTGCCATTCGGCAACGCGACCGGCACCGCCTCGGCGGGCTCGTCGAGCAGCCAGCCTTCGAGCGGTTCGAGCAGTGCCGCGCCGCCCACTGCTGCGGCGGCGATCGCTTTCGACGCCGCGCGACGGTCCATCACTAGGTCACTCCTGGTCATGCGCGCCGCCATGCTCACCGTGATCTCGGGGCGCCATGGCACGTCGCCCGACTCGTCGTCGGGCAGCTCGTCGACGACAGACTCGACCGCCTCGTCGCCAGCGTCTTCCCATGGGCGGGCCGCGAGACCGAGCAGCGCGCCGGGGATCCGCAAACCGTCCGCGATCCTGCAGACCACCTCAAAGCTCGTGATCTGCGTTTCGCCGTTGATGACGTTCGAGACCTTGCCCGGCGTCAGCATGCACGCCGCTGCGATCCTGTTCTGCGAGATACCGCCGTGCTTTTTGAGCAGCCTGAAGACAGCGGCAAAGTCGTGTTCCGCGAGGGACCTGCGCACGTCTTCCCGGTCGAGGATTCCGGCGGGCAGCAGTCCGGGGCTTGTGGCGTTCATGGCGGTCAACTTCCGGAGCAGGATAAGCACAGGTGGGCGTCATTCCGCGACTGAGAACGAGTGTATTACCGCCTCGGTAACACCCGCCGGTGATCCCGCAGTTGAGCCGTAAGCGACACCCTCGAAGGGTGACCAGAGACGATCAAGCACAAGAGACGACTGCGGACGTCATTGCTCGCGACTGGATCAGTGAATCCGGCGCGAGCGCGACCGCAGCACTCGCCGCGTGGGACGGCGGCGAGCTCGTCGAACTGCCCGTCGGTAAAGGCTGGGACGTCGTCCGTATGCCGCGCGCCCTCGGCTGGAAGGCCATCACGGAGATGCACAAGAACGGCGTGACAGTCGGGCCCGCACAGCATGCCCCCGACGGCGTCGACGTCCTCGTGCCGGTCGGCTCGGCAGCCGCATGGGACCTGCCCGACACCGAGGTACTGACCGAGGGCACGACCGTGCTGCTCCCACCCCCCGCGATCGTCGCCCCTCACACCCTCAAGGCGCACACGTGGATCGTCTCGCCGAAGGACTGCGGGCCGCTCACCGACGCCGACATGCTGCACGAGGCGTACGCCGCAGCGCTCGCGGCACTCCACATGGGCGCCGCGGGGTGACCGTCATGGGGCAGGAAACGGGGGCCGACAGCGTCGACAGCCTGATCGGCGAGGCGATCAATGCCGGACGCTGCACAGTGCCGCACGAGCGGTTCGTCGAGATCGACAAGGCGCTGCGCGAAGAGATCGACCGGCTCGCCCCGCTGGTGCAGCGCCTCGCCGGATCCACAGCGGTCAAGCACCGGTCCCGCGAGTGGTACGCGTGCGACAACGCCCTCGGCAACGCCGACCACGCGCAGTCGTACCAACTCGGCTACGGCCCGACCGCATGCGCCCTGCACGTCGCCGAGCTCGCCCGCCGCATCCGTGAACTGCGGCAGGTGCTGCAGGACGTAGGGGGAGTTCGACCGTGATCTGCACGATCTGTGAGCAGCCGATCGAGGACGGCGAGGCGTACAAGAGGCACGGCCGCAGCGGGCCGACGGGCGGCATGCTGCCGACGTCCTACACGCACAACCGCTGCCGCAGGCGCCCCTCGATCGTGCCGTTCATCGCGTCATGGTCGAGCGAGATCGCCGCCGACGACCCGGCGGTCATCTGCCGCCCGTTCCTCGACGGCATCGGCTACTCGGGCGAGATCGCCTCGGACCGCGACGAACGCGGCGTGCTGTGGCTGCGCCGCCGCGAGTCACGCAAAGTGGGCGACCCGCTGTACGGCGCCGTGCATTCCGGGCGGCAGCGCCGCGCCATGGCCGAGTTGCTGTGTCAGGTGTGCGGCGAGCCCGCCGACCAGGACGACCGCGGCGTGCTGTGGATGCTGGAGAACAACCGCGAGGACTGGCAGGGGTGGCCCGAGGACTTGCTGACCACTCACCCGCCCGCCTGCCTCGGGTGCTTGCGCAAGGCGCGCGAGGAGTGCCCCCACATGTGGGCCGGCAGTGTTGCCGTACGCGTCGGCAAGTCGGCCGTATGCGCGGTCTACGGGCGCCGGTACACCCTCGGCCGGCTCGGTCCCCTCGTCGCGGCCGCGGACGTCGTGGCGCTCACGTCACCACTGATCGGCTGGACGGTCGCGTCACAGCTCGTTCGCTCATTGAGCGACTGCACGATCGTGAGTCTCGACGAGGAACTCGCGGCGGCTCACCCATGACCGAGGGGTGCCCGGCGGTTGTACGCCCCCCTCGTCCCGCTAGGCACCCCTCACTCACTGTTCAACCGGCCGGACGGAATGTAACTGTTCAGTGATGAAATATGCCCCCCGCACATATCCACGTGTCGCCGGGGGATGATGACTCCGCTCACCGGTGCACAAATGCACAGGAGCGGTACGCCGTCACCGATCCTGTGCCCCACACTGGAGAGGTGACGACCGCGCCCCGACCCCCTCGTCTCCGCAAAGACCGGGGTCGGGGCGCCGGTTTATGCACCGCCGATTCCCCGGTCTGCGTCTTGATCGGCCGAGGAATGCACTGCTAGACATCGCCCATGACCGAATACCCCACTGACGAGACCGACCGCCGGATACTCGACGCGCTGCAGGACAATGGACGCATCGGATACGCCGAACTCGCCAGGACGGTCAACATGTCCGCAAGCGCCGTCACAGAGCGCGTGCGCCGCCTGGAAGAGGCAGGGGTGATCGAGGGGTACACCGCAGTCGTCTCGCACGAGCGGCTCGGTCTGCCGATCCTCGCGTTCGTCCGGCTGCGCTACGGCCTCCCTCGCGGTGAGTGGCGGAGTACTTCTGAGTATCCGTCCGGCAACTACAAGCCGTTCCACGACCTTGTCGAGGCGACGCCCGAGATCCTGGAGGCGCACCACGTCACGGGCGACGACTGCTTCGTCATCAAGGTCGCGGCGCGCTCGATGAACCACCTGGAGAAGATCTCCGGCCGGATCGGCACCCTGGGTTCGGTGACCACGAGTGTCGTGTACTCCTCACCGCTCCCCCGGCGCCCCCTGGGTCACTGATCCCGCGCGGATCCTTCGGCTCAGTCCTGGACGCCCCGCTGCCGTACGACCGATCCCGTTCTGCCCTTCACGACCTCCAACTGGGCGTGAACACGGCGCCGCAGGTCGGCGACATGGCTGACGATACCCACGCTGCGGTCGCGCTCCCGCAGGGAGTCGAGCACGTCGAGGACCTCGTCCAGGGTCTGGTCGTCGAGGCTGCCGAAGCCCTCGTCGATGAAGAGCGTGTCCAGCCGCACCCCGCCGGCCTCGTCCGTGACGACGTCCGCGAGACCGAGGGCCAGCGCGAGGGAGGCGAAGAACGTCTCGCCCCCGGAGAGCGTCGCCGTGTCACGCTCCCGGCCGGTCCAGGCGTCCACGACGTGCAGTCCGAGCCCGCTGCGGCCACGGCCCGCGCGGTCGTCGGAGTGGACGAGGGTGTAGCGCCCGGAGGACATGCGCCGAAGTCGTACCGTCGCGGCGGCGGCCACCTGTTCCAGGCGGGCGGCGAGGACGTACGACTCCAGGCGCATCTTGCGCTCGTTCTCCGCCGAGGTGCCCGCGGCCAGCCCGGCCAGGCGTGCCACCCGGTCGAACTCCTCACGCAGTGGCGCGAGCCGGCGCACGGATGTGCCCGCGCGCGTGGACAGCCGGTCCAGTTCCGTGCAGCGTCGGGCGGCCTCGTCCTGGGCGGAAGCGGTCTCCCGCAGCCGCCGGGCGGCGGACTCGGCGGCCCGTTCGGCGACGGCCAGGTCGGCGGCCGGCCGCTCGGCGGCGGCGGCCGTGTCGGCCTCGGCGAGCACGGCACGCACCGCACTGTCCTCCAACTGCCAGGCGTCGAGGCGTCGTTGGAGGTCCCGGTGGGCCGCGTCGTCGAGGAGCGCGGCGGCCGCGGCCTGGGGGGTGTCGAACCCGGCGCGGAAGGCCGCGTCGGACAGGCGCGCGTCGGCGTCCTTGAGACGCTGCGCGGTGTCCTCGGCCGCGCGCACGGCCTCCGCGGCCTCCGTGAGCAGGGCGGCCTGCCGCTCCAGCTGCGCGGCGCGCGCGGCGACGCTGTCGGCGGCGCCCCGGGCCTGCGCCAACTCCTCCTCCAGCAAGGCCCTGTCGCGGTCGTTCCGGTCGCGGTGCGAGACCCGGGCGGCGGCGCGCAGTGCGGCCTGCTGCTGGGCCGCGACCCGCCGCTCGTGTTCGAGTCCGGCCTGCGCGAGCCGTTCCCGCGCGGCGTGCAGCCCCGAAGATGCGGTCCTTGGCCTCGTCGGGGACACCGGGACCACGGTCCACCACCCGTACCTCCACCCGGTCGGCCATGGCG
>NZ_JBEYFS010000120.1:0-36086 GCF_040634475.1 Streptomyces sp. NPDC007095 | reverse complement strand
CAGAAGTCCTCGTACTGGACGTACTTGGGCTTTCGGCCCGTGCGGCGAGAGTGCGTGCCGGGCGTCGCGACGGGGCGAACGTTGCCTGTTGCGGCCCTAGGCACCCGGCGCTGGTGTGTTTTTTCTCCCGCCCGCGCACCGCCTGTTTCCGGTCGGCCGGAAAGCGGGGGTCGCCCGTGGGGGCGGGGCGCCGTCGGCGGCTGCGGGTTGGAGGGGCAGCCTGACTTACATCCCCTGTGCACGACATGCGGACCGCATCGATCAGCCGTGCGAGAAGCGTCACAGGTCGGCTGCAGTCCCGCTCCGGAATTGGCCGGAAGGGTGGGGGTGACAGTGGCGGCTCGTAGACTCGCCTGCGTGGATACGACCCTTCAGGACCCGCTTGTCGGGCAAGTGCTCGACGGCCGCTACCGCGTCGACGCACGGATCGCGGTCGGCGGGATGGCCACGGTCTACCGGGCCCTGGACACCCGCCTCGACCGCGTGCTCGCGCTCAAGGTGATGCACCCGACGCTGGCCGCCGACGGCTCGTTCGTCGAGCGGTTCATCCGCGAGGCCAAGTCGGTGGCCCGGCTCGCGCACCCCAACGTGGTGCAGGTCTTCGACCAGGGCGCTGACGGGTCGTACGTCTATCTGGCCATGGAGTACGTCGCCGGCTGCACCCTGCGCGACGTGCTGCGCGAGCGCGGGGCGCTGCAACCGCGGGCCGCCCTGGACGTCCTGGAGCCGGTGCTCGCCGCGCTCGGCGCCGCGCACCGCGCCGGGTTCGTGCACCGCGACATGAAGCCGGAGAACGTCCTGATAGGGGACGACGGCCGGGTCAAGGTGGCCGACTTCGGCCTCGTCCGGGCCGTGGACACCGTCACGAACACGACAGGGGCCGTACTCGGCACCGTGTCGTACCTCGCCCCCGAACAGATCGAGCACGGCACCGCGGACACCCGCGTCGACGTCTACGCCTGCGGGGTCGTCCTCTACGAGATGCTCACCGGCGGCAAGCCGCACTCCGGGGACTCCCCCGCCCAGGTGCTCTACCAGCACCTGCACGCGGATGTGCCGCCGCCCTCGGCCGCCGTGCCCTCAATGCCCTACGCCCTCGACGAGCTGGTCGCCGCGGCGACCGCCCGCAACCCCGAGGTGCGCCCGCACGACGCGGTGGCGCTGCTCGGCCAGGTCCTCCAGGCGCGGGCGGGCCTCACCGCCGAGCAGCTCGACGCCATACCCCCGCAGGCGCTCGCCGTGGGGCACGACAACGCGGGCGACCGTACGAGCGTGATCCCGCGCTCGCTCTCCGTGCCCCGCCTGCTGCCGGTGAACGAGGGCTACGAGGACGGCGGCGACGGCGGTGACCCGCTGAACCGGACCAGTCGGTTCGAGCAGACCAGCCGGTTCGAGTCCGGACCGCCCGCTCCCCCGCGGCGCGACTCACGGCCCCGGCGCGGAATGCTCGCGATCATCGCCGCGGTCGTGCTGGTGCTCGGGCTCGGCGCGGGAGTCTGGTACATCAATTCCGGCCAGTTCACCAAGGTCCCGCTGCTGCTGGCGAAGACCGAGGCGCAGGCCAAGGCCCGGATCGAGCAGGCCGGTCTCGACGTCGGTCAGGTCAAGCACGCGTACAGCGACACAGTGAAGCGCGGCACCGTCATCAGCAGCGACCCGGCGCCCGGCGCGCGCATCCGGGACAACGACTCCGTGACACTGACCATCTCCAACGGCCCGGAGACGGTGAAGGTGCCCGACCTGACGGGACTCGCGCTGTTCAAGGCGCGGGAGGTCCTGAAGGGGGACGGGCTCGCCGCGGGCATGGTCACCCGGGAGTTCAACCAGGACGTTCCCAAGGGCTTCGTGATCAGTTCGGATCCGGGCGCGGGCACGGAGCGGCACGCCGGTTCGGCCATCGCCCTCACCGTCAGCAAGGGCAGCCCGGTGGAGGTCGCGGACGTCACGGGCGCGTCCGTCGCGGACGCCACCTCGGAGCTGGAGCAGGCGGGCCTGAAGGTGAAGATCGACACCCAGCGCGTCAACTCGGAGTTCGACCAGGGCCAGATCGCCCAGCAGTCGCCGAAGGCGGGCAGCCAGGTCGCCGGGGGCGACACCGTCACGCTGACGGTCTCCAAGGGCCCCGAGATGGTCTCGGTGCCGGACGTGGTGGGCAACAGCGTGGACGACGCGAAGAAGACGCTGGAGGACGCCGGGTTCCAGGTCAACGAGGACCGCGGGCTGCTCGGGCTCTTCGGGGACCACGTCAAGAGCCAGTCTGTGGAGGGCGGCAAGACCGCGCCCAAGGGATCGACGATCACCATCGTGATCCGCTGAGGCCACGGCAACGCCGAGGCCACGGCAGTGAGGTCCGCCGACGGGCCGCCCGGGAGCACGTGACACCCTGAAGAGCGTGACCAGCAAGCAGCTCCGCAACCCCGTCGGCGGCCATGTCCCCGTGGCAGGCGGCCTCAGCTCCGTCGGCCTGACCTACGCACGCGAGATGGGCGCCGAGACCGTCCAGGTCTTCGTCGCCAACCCGCGCGGCTGGGCGACGCCCGTCGGCAGTCCCCGACAGGACGAGGAGTTCCGGGCGGCTTGTGCCGCCGAGTCGATCCCCGCGTACGTCCATGCCCCGTATCTGATCAACTTCGGCTCGCACACCGAGGCGACGGTCGAGAAGTCGGTGGAGTCGCTGCGGCACTCGCTGCGGCGGGGCCGGGAGATCGGGGCGCTCGGCGTGGTCGTGCACACGGGGAGCGCCACCGGGGGCCGGGAGCGGTCCGTCGCCCTGAAGCAGGTACGTGAGCATCTGCTGCCCCTGCTGGACGAGCTGACGCATGACGACGACCCGTATCTGCTCCTGGAGTCGACCGCGGGCCAGGGCGCCTCGCTCTGCTCGCGCACCTGGGACTTCGGGCCGTACTTCGAGGCGCTGGACGCCCATCCGAAGCTGGGCGTGTGCCTCGACACCTGCCACATCTACGCGGCGGGGCACGACCTGACCGGGCCGAGCGGCATGCACCAGACGCTCGACCTGCTGGTGGACACGGTCGGCGAGGGCCGGCTCAAGCTGATCCACGCCAACGACTCCAAGGACGTGGTCGGTGCCCACAAGGACCGCCACGAGAACATCGGCTCCGGTCACATCGGCGAGGACCCGTTCCGCGCGCTGATGACCCACCCCGCCACCGAGGGCGTACCCCTGATCATCGAGACGCCGGGCGGGAAGGAGGGACACGCGGCGGACGTGGAGCGCCTGAAGAAACTCAGGGACGGCTGACGCCGCCCGAAAAGGCGGGCCGGGTCAGAGCTCGGGGCCGTCCCCGGGCTCCTCCTGGTAGGAGTAGCGCTGTTCGCGCCAGGGGTCGCCGATGTTGTGGTAGCCGCGCTCCTCCCAGAAGCCGCGGCGGTCGGCCGTCATGTACTCGACGCCGCGGACCCACTTGGGGCCCTTCCAGGCGTAGAGGTGCGGGACGACGAGGCGGAGCGGGAAGCCGTGCTCGGCGGTGAGGAGTTCGCCGTCCTTGTGGGTGGCGAAGATCGCGCGGTCGGAGGCGAAGTCGTCGAGGCGCAGATTCGAGCTGAAACCGTACTCCGCCCAGACCATGACATGGGTGACGGTGGGCGCGGGCGGGGCGATCTCCAGGATCGTGCGCGCCGGGATACCGCCCCATTCGGCGCCGATCATGCTGAACTTCGTGACGCAGTGCAGATCGGCCACGACCGAGGTGTACGGCAGGGCCGTGAACTCCTCGTGGGTCCAGCAGTGCTTCTCACCGTCGGCGGTGGCGCCGAAGACCCTGAACTCCCAGCGCTCGGGACGGAACTTGGGTACGGGACCGTAGTGCGTGACCGGCCAGCCGCGCTGCAGTCGCTGCCCCGGCGGAAGCTCCGACTGTGCCGCTTCTCCCGTTCCACGTTCCACCGGCTGACCCATGACTCCATCCTGACAGACCCGGGACAGTGCACATGACCAGCCCAGTACGGAATCGGGCAACTCATACTAAGCGTGCACTTACTGGACGACCCGGGACGCCGATGCGAGGATGCGGCGCAATCTGCCCAGTCCCCCGCTTGGAAGGAGCCTCTGCGATGCAGGGCGACCCCGAGGTCATCGAATTCCTCAACGAGCAGCTGACCGGCGAGCTGACCGCGATCAACCAGTACTTCCTGCACGCGAAGATGCAGGAGAACTTCGGCTGGACGAAGCTCGCGAAGTACACGCGCCACGAGTCCTTCGACGAGATGAAGCACGCGGAGGTGCTGACCGACCGGATCCTCTTCCTGGAGGGCCTGCCGAACTACCAGCGGCTCTTCCACGTCCGGGTGGGGCAGACCGTCACCGAGATGTTCCAGGCCGACCGGCAGGTGGAGGTCGAGGCGATCGACCGCCTCAAGCGCGGGATCGAGGTGATGCGCAACAAGGGCGACATCACGTCCGCGAACATCTTCGAGTCGATCCTCGAGGACGAGGAGCACCACATCGACTACCTGGACACCCAGCTGGAGCTGGTGGAAAAGCTCGGCGAGGCGCTCTACATCGCCCAGGTGATCGAGCAGCCCGACAGCTGATCCGCGTCTCCGGCGTGATCCACCGGACAGGCCCTAGGCGGGCCCTAGGCGGCCTCTTCCATGCTCCGCGCCGGGGACAGCTCGGCCAGCACCGGCTTGCCCTGTTCGGCCAGCTCACGGCGGGGGCAGGCGCCACGGCCGAGGATCGCCTGGATACTGCGGACGCAGGAGCCGCAGTCCGTGCCCGCCTTGCTGGCGGAGGCTATCTGGCGGGGCGTGCAGGCGCCGTTCTCCGCGTGCTGCTTGACCTGCTGTTCGGTGACCCCGAAGCAACTGCATACGTACACGCGGTTCACCTCCCGGCGGGTTGATGTCTGGTGCCGTCCCGTTAACCGGTGAGGCTAACCTAACCTTACCCATCACTCAGGGGCCGCAAAAGTGGGAGGGGGCGCGGATCGTATGTGATCCGCGCCCCACTTCACTCAGGTGTAACAGGCGAACCCGTCACTGGTCCCTGTACATCTCCGCGACCAGGAAGGCCAGGTCGAGGGACTGGCTACGGTTCAGACGCGGGTCGCAGGCCGTCTCGTAGCGCTGGTGGAGGTCGTCGACGAAGATCTCGTCGCCGCCGCCCACGCACTCGGTGACGTCGTCACCGGTGAGCTCGACGTGGATGCCCCCCGGGTGCGTGCCCAGACCCTTGTGGACCTCGAAGAAGCCCTTGACCTCGTCGAGCACGTCGTCGAAGCGGCGGGTCTTGTGACCGGAGGCCGCCTCGAAGGTGTTGCCGTGCATCGGGTCGGTCACCCAGGCCACCACCGCGCCCGACGCCGTGACCTTCTCGACCAGCTCGGGGAGCTTGTCGCGGACCTTGTCGGCGCCCATCCGCACGATGAAGGTCAGCCGGCCGGGCTCGCGGTCCGGGTCGAGACGGTCGATGTACTGGAGCGCCTCCTCGGCCGTCGTCGTCGGGCCGAGCTTGATGCCGATCGGGTTGCGGATCCGCGAGGCGAACTCGATGTGCGCGCCGTCCAGCTGCCGGGTGCGCTCACCGATCCACACCATGTGGCCCGAGACGTCGTACAGCTGGCCCGTGCGCGAGTCGACCCTGGTCAGCGCCGCCTCGTAGTCGAGGAGCAGTGCCTCGTGGGACGCGTAGAACTCGACGGTCTTGAACTCCTCCGGATCGGTCCCGCAGGCCCGCATGAAGTTCATCGCGTTGTCGATCTCCCGCGCCAGCTGCTCGTAGCGCTGCCCGGACGGGGAGGACTTCACGAAGTCCTGGTTCCAGGCGTGCACCTGGCGCAGGTCGGCGTAACCGCCGGTGGTGAAGGCGCGCACCAGGTTGAGCGTGGAGGCGGAGGCGTTGTACATCCGCTTCAGGCGCTCGGGGTCCGGGATACGGGCCTTCTCGTCGAAGTCGAAGCCGTTGACCGAGTCGCCCCGGTACGTCGGCAGGGTCACGCCGTCGCGGGTCTCGGTCCCCTTGGAGCGCGGCTTGGAGTACTGACCGGCGATGCGGCCGACCTTCACGACCGGCACCGAGGCGGCGTACGTGAGCACGGCGCCCATCTGGAGCAGGGTCTTGAGCTTGTTGCGGATGTGGTCGGCCGACACCGCGTCGAAGGCCTCGGCGCAGTCGCCGCCCTGGAGAAGGAACGCCTCTCCCTTGGCGACGGACGCCATCCGGGCGCGCAGCTGGTCACACTCGCCCGCGAAGACGAGCGGCGGATACGACTCGAGGTCCGCGATCACATCGCGCAGAGCCTCGGCATCGGGGTACTCGGGCTGCTGCGCCGCGGGCAGGTCTCGCCAGGTGTTGCCAGCGCTTGCGCTGGGCTTAGCGTTCACGGTCACCCTGACAACATTACGGGGTCGTGTCGGGCGTCCATCCCCATGCCCATCAATTGAGACGGACCGCGCTCGATCGGGACGCGCTCCGGGCGGCCGCGCGGCAGGTCCCCGCGGCCGCCCGGAGCGGGCGGGTGGCCAGGCCCTATTCCACGTCGAGCCGGTCGCGGTCGATGGAGATCGTCGCGCCGCCGTGCGTCTCGGTCGTGTCGCCCACGTACTGGTGGATGCGCTGGTGGTCGGCCCACAGGTTCGCGGGGATCGCCGAGTCGGTGGTCGTCGACTTGCCGTTCCAGCGGGCGAAGTGGAGCACGTCGGGCAGGGTGACGCGGCTCTTGTTGGCGACCAGGTCGGTGACCAGGGACGAGGTGTTGCCGTAGACGCCGGAGCGGTAGCCCAGCGCGTGCAGGCGCTTGGTGTAGGCGTCGAGGTACGACAGCACCCGGCTGGTGACGGTGGAGCCGGGGGCGTAGTTCTCCAGGTCGTCGTAGATCACCGTGCCCTTGGGGAAGCCCAGCGTGATGGCCTGCTCGACGGCGTCGTCGGCGGCGTCTGTGCCCTGCGGCACGGGGTCGGTGATCGCCTCGCAGCCGCCTTTGCAGCTGCCCCCGTCGGAGGTGGGCTGGCGGCCGACGTACAGCGGGAAGAAGCGCCAGCCGTTCGCGTACTGCGTCCGCAGCCAGCCGGCGGTGAGTCTGCTCTGGGCGCAGGCACGGTTGACCCCGCCGATGTAGACGCCGACGGCCCCGTAGTCGGAGTCGTCCCGCCAGGCGTCCATCGCCGTCTGGCCCGGCGCGGTGCAGGCGTCGAAGCCCTCGCCACGGAAGGACGTCGCGTCGGCGGGCAGCGGCGCCGCGGCGGGCGCGCCCGCGGTCACGTCGGTCCCCGCGGCGGCGTCCGGCAGACCGGCGTCGCGCAGGATGTCCTGGATCCTCGTACGGTCCTCCGCGTACGCGGCGGTCACGGCGATCCGGTCGGCGGTGACCCGGAACGTGCGGGCCGTGCGGTTCTCGCTGGCGGTGCGGCCCTTGACGACGGACGGCTGGATCAGGAACGCCTCGGTACGTCCCCTCGCCCCCGCCGGACACTGCTGCTGGTCGCCGGGCGTGCCGAGGTACACGGCATGCCGGTCGAAGCGGACACAGACGTCCGGATGTTTCTCCAGGTCCACGATCGGCCAGGCGGCGGGGACGGTGAACTCGTGGCCGCGGTAGGTGACCTTGACGGTGCCGTCGGTCCCGGCGGCGCGTGCGGTGCCGGGCGGGCCGGCGGCGAGGGCCGCGGCGGCGGCGCACACGGTGAGCGTTCGGACACCGCCACGGCGGGGCCGGGGTGAACGGGCTGCGTACATGGTTCTCTCCTCGATCGGGCTTCCTGGGCCATGCCATCCATGGCCGGTGACCGAGCAGTAGGAACGCAGGGGGCGGACGGTTCACGCTGTTGCCCGCCCCTCGACGTCGGGTAATGTGCGGCGCATGTTCGCGCACTCGACCCAGAACTGGTGGTGGACCGCTCATCCGGCGGCCCACTGACTGCGCGTACGCAAGACTTCGCGAAGGCCGCCCGAGGGGCGGCCTTCGGTGTTTGCGGACACGGGCCGTTCCTCTCCGAGTTTTCGGGAATCCGAGAATCCGGGAATCCGAGAGAAGGAACAGGACCGATGAACCTGCTCGACCTGCTGGACGATCCCCGTCCGTTCGCCCTGCTGCGCCGCCGCACCCCCGGTCACGATCACGACACCGTCGAGCTGCTGCTCGGCCCGGTCAGCACGTGCGACCGCCTCGCCGATCTCCCCGACGAGGGCCTCGCGCTCGTCCCCTTCCGCCAGATCAGGGAGCGCGGCTTCGACGTCCGAGACGACGGCACGCCGCTCTCGGTGCTGACCCCCGAGGAGACGCACGTCCTGCCGCTGGAGCGGGCGCTGGCGGAGCTGCCGACGCACAAGGTGCGTGTCACCGGCGGGGGCTTCGACGTCGCCGACGACGAGTACGCGGGGATCGTCGGGCGCGTGCTGGAGGAGGAGATCGGGCGCGGCGAGGGCGCGAACTTCGTGATCCGGCGTACGTACGAGGGCTCGATCCCGGGGTTCGGGAGGGCCGACGCGCTGGCCCTGTTCCGGCGGCTGCTTGTCGGTGAGCGGGGCGCCTACTGGACGTTCGTCGTACACACCGGGGAGCGCACGCTTGTGGGCGCGAGCCCCGAGGTGCATGTGCGGATGTCGGGCGGGACCGTCGTGATGAACCCCATCAGCGGCACGTACCGCTATCCCGCCGAGGGGCCCTCCGCGGAGGACCTGCTCGGCTTTCTCGCCGACGGCAAGGAGATCGAGGAGCTCTCGATGGTCGTCGACGAGGAGCTCAAGATGATGTGCACGGTCGGTGACATGGGCGGCGTGGTGATCGGTCCGCGGCTCAAGGAGATGGCCCACCTCGCGCACACCGAGTACGAGCTGCGGGGCCGGTCCTCGCTGGATGTGCGCGAGGTCCTGAAGGAGACCATGTTCGCGGCGACCGTCACGGGGTCACCGGTGCAGAACGCGTGCCGGGTGATCGAGCGGCACGAGGTCGGCGGACGGGGCTACTACGCGGGCGCGCTGGCCCTCATCGGCCGGAACGCGGGTGGCGGGCGGGAGGGGTCTGTCGGTGCCCAGACCCTCGACTCGCCCATCCTCATCCGGACCGCCGACATCGACGCGGACGGGCGGCTGCGGGTGCCGGTCGGCGCCACCCTCGTCCGGGGATCGGATCCGGCGGGCGAGGTCGCCGAGACGCACGCGAAGGCGGCGGGGGTGCTGGCGGCGCTGGGGGTCGTGGAGCCCGTGGGTCGCGCGGAGGGCGTACGGCCGAGGCTGGCCGACGATCCCAGGGTGCGGGCGGCGCTGGACGGGCGGCGGGCCTCGCTCGCGCCGTTCTGGCTGCGGATGCAGGAGCAGGCGCGCGAGTTGCAGGGGCATGCGCTGGTCGTGGACGCCGAGGACACCTTCACGGCGATGCTCGCGCATGTGCTGCGGTCCTCGGGACTCGAGGTGACCGTGCGGCGCTACGACGAGCCGGGACTGCGGGAGGCGGTGCGGGCGCACGAGGGGCCGCTGGTCCTGGGCCCCGGTCCGGGCGACCCCTTGGACATGGACGATCCCAAGATGCGGTTCCTGCGGGAGCTCACCGCCGAGGTGATCGGGGGGCACGGGCACGGCGTGCTCGGCGTCTGCCTCGGCCACGAGCTGATCGCGGCGGAGCTGGGCCTGGAGATCGTACGCAAGGAGGTCCCGTACCAGGGCGCGCAGACGGCGATCGATCTCTTCGGGCGGGCCGAGACCGTCGGTTTCTACAACAGCTTCGTGGCGCACTGCGACGAGGAGACGGCGGCCGAGCTGTCGGCCCATGACATCGAGGTCAGCCGCACCGGAGGCGGTGAGGTGCACGCGCTGCGCGGGCCCGGGTTCGCGGGCGTGCAGTTCCACCCGGAGTCGGTGCTGACGCTGAACGGGACGGCCGTCGTACGGGAGCTGGTCGGTCGGCTGCGGGGCACCGGCACGTTGTCAAAGCGGCGGCCCTCCGTGTAGTCGTGGCAGCCGTGGTCGAGGACGCCGGCCGCACGGGTGTCGGGAGGCCCGTGCGGCCGACGGGATCGCGGGGAGGGGGCGCGTCAGCCGAAGAAGACCGCGACCTCCTCGTACAGCTTCGGGTCGACCGTCTTCAGCTTGGCCGTGGCCTCCGCGATCGGGACCCGGACGATGTCCGTGCCGCGCAGGGCGACCATCTTGCCGAAGTCGCCGTCGCGGACGGCCTCGATGGCGTGCAGCCCGAAGCGGGTGGCGAGCCAGCGGTCGAAGGCACTGGGGGTGCCGCCGCGCTGGATGTGCCCGAGGACCGTGGTGCGGGCCTCCTTGCCGGTGCGCTTCTCGATCTCCTTGGCCAGCCACTCGCCGACCCCTGAGAGGCGCACATGGCCGAAGGAGTCGAGGGACTCGTCCTTCAGGACCATCTGGCCGTCCTTGGGCATCGCGCCCTCGGCGATGACCACGATCGGCGCGTACGAGGCCTTGAACCGCGAGGTCACATAGGCGCACACCTGGTCGACGTCGAAGCGCTGCTCGGGGATGAGGATGACGTTGGCGCCGCCGGCCAGGCCCGAGTGGATGGCGATCCAGCCCGCGTGACGGCCCATCACCTCGCAGACGAGGACGCGCATGTGCGACTCGGCGGTGGTGTGCAGGCGGTCGATCGCCTCGGTGGCGATACCGACGGCGGTGTCGAAGCCGAAGGTGTAGTCGGTGGCGGACAGGTCGTTGTCGATGGTCTTGGGTACGCCGACGACGGGCACGCCGTACTCGTCGGTGAGGCGCGCGGCGACGCCGAGCGTGTCCTCGCCGCCGATCGCGATGAGCGCCTCGACCTCCAGCTTGGCGAGGTTCTCCTTGATGCGGCGGATACCGTTCTCCTGCTTGAGCGGGTTCGTCCGCGAGGAGCCGAGGATGGTGCCGCCGCGCGGCAGGATGCCGCGCACGGCGGGGATGTCCAGCCGGACGGTGTCGTTCTCGAGAGGTCCGCGCCAGCCGTCCCGGAAGCCGACGAAGTCGTACCCGTACTCCTGCACGCCCTTGCGGACGATGCCCCGGATGACGGCGTTGAGTCCGGGGCAGTCGCCGCCTCCGGTCAGTACTCCGACCCGCATGGAAAAGTCCCTTCGCCGCGGTTGCCTGATGGGACTCACGCTAATAGTGATCCAGGTCACTTCGGCATGGTGCGGAAGGGCAATTCCGGTGAATTGTGCGGGTGTTGATCACACGCCTTCACTCGATGGTGGGTCAACCAGGGTTTACACCGGCCACTCGTGGGGGTCTACGCCTCGTCGAGACCGCGCTCTATGGCATAGCGCACCAGCTCCACCCGGTTGTGGAGTTGGAGCTTGCCCAGGGTGTTCTGCACATGGTTCTGGACCGTGCGGTGGGAGATGACCAGGCGCTCGGCGATCTGCTTGTAGCTCAGGCCCTTGGCGACCAGGCGCAGCACCTCGGTCTCGCGGTCGGTGAGCTGCGGGGCCTTGGGCTCGTCGGCGCCCGCGGCGGGGGCGGGCTCGGAGGCCAGCCGGCGGTACTCGCCGAGGACCAGGCCCGCGAGGCCCGGCGTGAACACGGGGTCGCCGACGGCCGTGCGGCGCACCGCGTCGATCAGCTCCTCCGTGGACGCCGACTTCAGCAGATAGCCGGTGGCGCCGGACTTCACCGCCTCCAGGACGTCCGCGTGCTCGCCGCTGGCCGACAGGACGAGGACGCGCAGCGCCGGGTTGGTGCCGACCAGTTCCTTGCAGACCTGGACGCCGGGCTTGGCGGGCAGGTTCAGGTCGAGCACCAGGACGTCGGGCGCGGCGGCCCGGGCACGGCGCACCGCCTGCTCGCCGTCGCCCGCGGTGGCGACCACGGCGAAACCGGACGCGTCCAGGTCGCGGGCGACCGCGTCGCGCCACATGGGGTGGTCGTCCACCACCATGACCTTGATCGGATCCTGCCCCGCCACGTCGGTGACCTCCGTCATCGCTGCTCCGTCTTCCCCCGTGAAACCCTGGAAACCTTCGGTATCTTCAGCTCGACCTCCGTGCCCTGGCCCGGCACCGAGATCAGTTCGGCGGCGCCGCCGAGGTCGCGCAGCCGGCCCCGGATCGACAGGGCCACACCGAGCCGCCCCTCCCCCTCGGCCTGGGCGAGCCGCCCCTCCGGGATGCCCGGGCCGTCGTCGCGTACGGTCACGATCACCTCGTCCGGCTCGTCCTCGACGAGGATCCAGGCGCGGGCGTCCTCGCCGACGTGCCCCCGGACATTGTCCAGGGCGGCACCGACAGCGGCGGCCAACTCCCGGGCGGCGGCCGGGGGGAGAGGAACCGGGGCGCCCGGCTCCGAGAAGGTCACGCGCGCGGTCGCGTACGGAGCGAGCAGTGCGCGCAGGTCGACAGGGCCCCGGGAGTCCTGGTCGTCGTCCGGTTCCTCGACGGCCCGTACGACGGCGCCGAGGGAGGCGTCCTCGGACACCCGCGAGACGGGCACCAGGCCGCCCGAGACCAGGGTGCGCAGCGCGACCTCCTGCTCGCCGGCCATCCGGCCCAGCTCCGCGGCCTCGCCGCCGAGCGCGGAGGCCCGCCGCTGCACCATGGCGAGGACCTGCAGGACGCCGTCGTGGATGTCACGGGCGAGGCGCTCGCGCTCGCGGGTCGCGGCCTCGATCTCCAGGGCGCGGGCGAGGGTGAGCTCGGAGGCGCGGGCGACCTCGACGACGTATCCGATGGCGATGGAGGCGACCCAGACGAGGATCACGTTGTGGATCGTGTCGCGGGTGGGGGCGCCGCGCTCGACGAGGTTGGCGACCGCGACGAGCGTCGAGGCGAACGCCGCCCAGCGCCAGCCGCCCTTGATGGCGAAGGCCAGGACGGAGCCCGCGGTCCATATCGACGGGAGTGTGGGGCCGCCGGTCACCACGCGGTGGTGGGCGTCCGCGACGGGCGTGAGCATGATGCCGGTGAGCGCGATGGTCAGGTCGACGGCGAGGAAGCGCTTGGTGCAGCTCGCCGCGTTCGCGACCCTGGGCAGGGTGGCGAGCGTCCAGACGGACAGGACGGCGAAGTACCCGATGGCCACCCAGGGGTGGGCGAACTTGCGGAACGCGGTGGCGAAGAGCCCGATCGCGTACAGCATCGTCAGCACGCGGTAGGCGGTGAGCGCACGCCACAGCGGCTGCTCGACCGACATCCTCATGACTCTCTCGCGCTTGGCCATGTCCCCCCACCCCCCGCCCCCCGACGCAAGCGTCTAGGAGCCGGCCCGTCCCTCTTCGGTTTCGGCTTCGGCCGCCTTCGCGGCCTCCTTCTGCGCCTGTTCTGCTTCCTTGAGCGCCTGCTTCTCGGCCTTCGCCACCTCCGCGATCTGCCGCTTGGCGGCCGTCGCGTAGATGTCGACGTACTCCTGGCCGGAGAGCTTCATGATCTCGTACATGACCTCGTCGGTCACCGCGCGCAGCACGAAGCGGTCGTGCTCCATGCCGTTGTAGCGGCTGAAGTCGAGCGGCTTGCCGATGCGGATGCCCGGACGCATCAGCTTGGGCATCACCTTGCCCGGCGGCTGGATCTTCTCGGTGTCGATCATGGCGACCGGGATGACCGGGGCGCCGGTGGCGAGCGCCACGCGCGCGAGGCCGCCCGGCTTGCCGCGGTACAGCCGCCCGTCGGGCGAGCGCGTGCCCTCCGGGTAGATACCGAACAGCTCACCGCGCTCGATGACGTCGATGCCGCTCTTGATGGCCGCCTCGCCCGCGCCGCGCGCGCCGGAGCGGTCCACCGGGAGCTGGCCGACGCCCTTGAAGAAGGCGGCGGTCATCCGGCCCTTGACGCCGGGCGTCGTGAAGTACTCGGCCTTCGCGATGAAGGTCACCTTGCGGTCGAGGACCGCGGGCAGGAAGAACGAGTCCGAGAACGACAGATGATTGCTTGCCAGGATGGCGGGGCCCTCGGCGGGAATGTTCTCGAGGCCTTCCACCCAGGGCCTGAAGGCAAGCTTCAGCGGCCCTCCGATGGAAAACTTCATGGCGCCGTAGATCAACCGAATGCCTCCTGTGTAGTCGATGAGACCTTATCCCGGAGCACTGTCAAAGGCCCCGACGACCCTGGTCGGTGTCAGTGCGGTCGCGTACGGTGAAGTACGCCTCGCATTCCGCCCGTCTGATGAACAGGAGACCGAAGGTGCCGGTCGTCCTTCCTGGAGCCGAGCCGTTCCGCCACGAGGGCGGAGAGGTCGGTGTCCTTCTCTGCCACGGCTTCACCGGTTCCCCGCAGTCGCTGCGCCCCTGGGCGGAGTATCTCGCCGAGCGCGGTCTGACCGTCGCGCTGCCCCTGCTGCCGGGGCACGGCACGCGCTGGGAGGACATGCAGCTCACCGGCTGGCAGGACTGGTACGCGGAGGTGGACCGCGAGTTGCGCGCCCTGCGGGAGCGCTGCGCCAGGGTGTTCGTCTTCGGCCTGTCCATGGGCGCCGCGCTGACCCTGCGGCTCGCCGCGAAGCACGGGGACGAGGTGAGCGGCATCGTCGTCGTCAACCCGGCGAACAAGGTGCACGGAGCGGCCGCCCACGCCCTTCCGGTGCTCCGCCACCTCGTGCGGACGGTGAGCGGCATCACCAGCGACATCGCCAAGGAGGGCGTCGAGGAGGTGGGCTACGACCGGGTGCCCCTGCACGCAGCCCACTCCATGCGGAACTTCTACCGGATGGTCGACGGTGAACTGCCCCAGGTCACCCAGCCGATGCTGCTGTTGCACAGCCCCCAGGACCATGTGGTGCCGCCCGTCGACTCGGCCCGGATCCTGAGCCGGGTGTCGTCCACCGACGTGACGGAGATCCTGCTGGAACAGAGCTACCACGTGGCGACGTTGGACCATGACGCGGACCGGATCTTCGAGGAGAGCTACGCGTTCATCGCCCGGCTCGCGCCCAGTGTCGGCAAGCGGTCCGACACGGGTCAGGTGGGTCAGCAGGAAGGGACGGCCACTGGTGGCTGAGCACGACGCGGAGCGCGGCGAGCCCGACGAGAAGGGCGTACCCGTCGGCGAGCCTCTCGGTGACGAGCAGGGTGTGCCGTTCGACGAGGACGCCGCGTGGCAGGCGATCGTCGCCGGGTACGGCGAGGAGCCTCCGGACCCGCCTGGCGCGAAACCGTTCAAGTCGGTCGAGGACCTGGCGCTCCTCGACCCGGTGACGAACGACGCCCCGGGCGGCGGGGACGCACCCGAGAGGCCCGAGAAGGGCAAGAAGAACGAGACCGGCGGGACCGTCGGGACGAGCGAGAAGGACGGGGCCGGCGACGAGGCCGGGAAGCCGCCCACTGCGGCGAAGCCCCTCGGCGGCTCCGTCTCCTTCGCGCCCGGCGTCCGCGGTCCGCGCGACTACCAGGCACCCGAGCCCTCCGAGGACGACTTCGACGGGGACGACGAGGGCCACTTCGTCCCCCCGGAACCGCCCCCGCTGCCCAGCGCCGACACCACGGCCAAGTTCGCCTGGCTCGCCGTCGTCGGCGGCCCGATCGTGCTGCTGCTGGCCATCCTGCTCGGCTGGGACATGACGTGGTGGCTCGCCACGGTCGGCATCGGCGGCTTCCTGGGCGGCTTCGCCACCCTCGTGGCGCGCATGAAGCCCGACGACGAGGACGAGGACGATCCCGGGCGGGGCGCGGTGGTCTGACGCGGCCGGTTACGCGGCGGGCACTCTGAGGGCGGCCAGCACGGGCAGATGGTCCGTGGCCGCCCTCAGGTCCGTCTCCGTGACCCCGGGGTGGCCGTACGGGACCCCGCAGCCGAGGACCTCGATGCCGCCGGTGGCGAAGATCGCGTCGATGCGCTGGTGGGGGTCGGTGGGCGTCGAGGTGTACTCCGCGCCCCAGGGCGCGGTGGCCCGGCAGTCCTGGAGGCCGGCGGCGAGGCGGGTGAAGGCGGGGCCGTCGGGGCGTTCGTTCAGGTCACCGCCGGCGAGGGCGTGCGGGGTTCCGAGGGCGGCGAGGCGGTCGAGGAGCAGACCGCTCTGCGTGTACCGCTCGTCTTTCTGGAGCGAGAGGTGGCAGCTCACCACGCCGAGCCGGGCGGCACCGAAGCGGACGACGGCGGTGGCGAGGCCGCGGCGGTGCAGGCCGGGGGTGAGGGGCAGCAGGACGTCCTCGGTGCGTTCGACGGTGGCCCGCATCGAGCACAGGAGCGCGGGTCCCGCGGCGGTCGCGCCGCCGGACAGGATCGTCTGGCCGGACGCGGCCGCGAGCCGGGCCAGCTTCTTGCGCCAGCGGAAGAAGCGGGGGGCTTCCTGGACGAGGACCAGGTCGGGGGCGCAGGCGTGGATGACGCGGGCGAGGGCGGTGGTGTCGTCGCGCATCGAACGGATGTTGTAGCTGAGGACGCGGATGACGGCGGAGCCGTCGGGTTCGGTGTGGGAGCGGGGCAGCGGGGTCGTCGCCATGTGGATCAACATACGTGGACGCGCTGCTCGGGGGAGCCGGAACGCTGCGGGTGATTTGCCGTCCGCCGACCGGCTGTGGCTGGTCGGGCCCGCGCGGCGGAGCCGCATGATGTAACAGCCCCGCGCCCCTCTCGGGCGCCATCCGCTCCCCCGCCGAAAGGGGTTCGGTACGACCTCGCCCGCCGTCCCCCTGAAGGGCGCGGCGGGCGAGGTGTGTGTACTGCGTGATCAAGTCGGTTACATGATCGGGTCGGGTTCCCGGGCCAGGTCCGCCGCGCCCACGAGGCCGGCTTCGTTGCCGAGCTGGGCGGCGATCACATCGGCCACGGGGCGCCAGTTGCCGCCGACGAGCCAGCGCTTGTACGACTTACGGATGGGGTCGAGGACCAGCTCGCCCTCGTCCGAGAGGCCGCCGCCGACGATGAAGGCGGAGGGGTCGAAGAGCGAGGCCAGGTCGGCGAGGCCGGCGCCGGCCCAGCGAGCCAGCTCGCGGTAGGAGTCCACCGCCACCGGGTCGCCCTGGCGCGCGGCCACCGAGATGTGCTTGCCCTCGATGCCGTCGGGGGTGCCGTTGCCCAGCGCGAGCAGGATCTCCGCGTTCTCGGGGGTGGCGTTGGCCCGCTGCTTGGCGTAGCGGACGAGGGCGCGCCCGGAGGCGTACTGCTCCCAGCAGCCCTGCGAGCCGCAGCCGCACAGCAGACCGTCCGGCACCATGCGGATGTGGCCGAACTCGGCGGCCACGCCGAAGTGCCCGCGACGCAGCTTGTTGCCGATGATGATGCCGCCGCCGAGGCCCGTGCCCAGGGTGATGCAGATGACGTTCCGGTGGCCCTTGCCCGCGCCGAACTTGTACTCGCCCCACGCCGCCGCGTTCGCGTCGTTCTCGACGACGACGGGCAGCCCCACGCGCGCCTCGACCTCGGCCTTGAGCGGCTCCTGCCGCCAGTCGATGTTGGGCGCGAAGTACACGGTCGAGCGCTGGCGGTTCACGTATCCGGCGGCACCGATACCCACGCCGACGATGTCGTGACCTGCGCGCGCGCCCTCCACTGCGGCGGCGATGGCGTCCACGATGGCCTGCGGCGTGGTGGGGGTCGGCACCTTGTGCGTCGAGAGGATGTTGCCTTCCTCGTCGACCACACCGGCCGCGATCTTCGTGCCGCCGATATCGACGCCGATGGTGAGTCCCATGAATCCCTCAGTTTCGGTCGAGCCCCGCTACGGCCAACCGTACCCGAGCAGCCTTTAGTCCAAGTCAATCCGCTCCCCCGGACCGGTCCCTTCGTCGCGGGGGCCACGCTCCCGGGTGGTCCAGCGTCGTTCCTGTGCCTCGACGGCCGAGCGGTAGGCGGCGAGCAGCTCGTTGCCCGCGGCCGCGAGGTGATCGAAAACATCGGGGTTGCGCTCTATGACCGGTTCGACGGCGGCCTTGGCCTGCTGTACGACCTGGTTGACCATCTGCTGGGCGGTGCCGGAGGCGACCACACCGAACAGCGGCGAGTTCAGTCCGGACAGCTTGTCGGCGACCGTGTCGACCAGCTTGCGCAGTTCCTCCGCGGCCGAGCCGGGCGGCGGGCCGTACTGGGCGCGGCGGCGGGCCTTCTCCGCCGCGAGGTCCTCGGCGCACGCCTTCGCCCAGGCGTCGGCGTCGCTCGCGCGCGCTTCGTCGTTCGCCTCCTGAGCGGCGTCGGACGTGGGGCGCTCTTCGCTCATGGCGGACTCCTGCCTATGGTTCTTCCTTTCGACGGTACCCGAACGGGGGTACGCCGTTCACCGTGTCCGGGGCCACAGATCCGGGTCCGGCGCGAAACGCACCCTGAGTTCCCCCTCGCGCAGGGCGGCGCCGGCCACGGTGCAGCGGCGCAGCGCGGACGGCAGCGGCACGATCCTGCGGAACTGGCCCACGGTGACGACGAGTTCGTCGCCCCGGCGGATCAGGTCCAGCTCCTCGCGTATCGCGCCGGGCAGCGGGATGTGCCATACGAGGACGCCGTCGTGGGCGAGGTGGTCGAGGACGGGCCACTCGACCGGGGTCGGCGCCCGGTTGACGCCGGGCACGGGGAGCGCGCCGAGGTCGTCGGTGCCGCGCGGGTCGCGGCCGAGGTGCGGGACCTCGTGGACGGTGTACGTCTCCTGCCACTCGTCCAGCGCCTTGCGCTGCTGGGCGGCGAGGGCGCCCAGCCAGGCGTCCGCGCTGGCGGCGGGCAGTACCCGGCTCGCGACCAGCGCGTCCACGCGCAGACCGTGCAGGGCGAGGGCGGTGGTGGCGGCGTGTACGGCGTCGATGCCGGCCGGGCCCGGCTCGGCGACCAGCCGTACGGTCGTGGCGCGGTCCTCGACGACCGCCGCGACGGCGGCCAGCTCGACGTCCCAGCGTGCCGCCGTCTCGTACAGCCACTCGGCGGGCATCGGGACGCCCGCGAGGCGTCCCAGGACGGGGCGCAGGGCGCGGGCCGCCTGGCGCTCCGGCGGGAGCAGCCGGCGCAGGTAGCGGCGCAGCTCCTCCGGGAGGGCGAGGAGGGCGAGCGCCTGCGGGGTCGGCGGGAGGTCCACGACCAGCAGGTCGTACGTCTCCGAGGTCGCCGCGTCGCGCAGGGCGCGCAGCAGGGCGAGTTCCTCGGCGCCGGGCAGGGGGGTGAGTTCCTCTGCGTCCAGGCGGGAGGCGCCGAGCAGGTCCAGGGCGGTGGTCGCGCGGTCCTGGAAGGCGGTGAGGTCCTCGCGGAAGCGGGCGTTCGCGTCGGGGCGCCACGTCGTGAGGCGGGGCGCGGCGTCGGTGGGTTCCGCGCCGGTGGGTACGCCGAGGACGGCGCCGAGGGTGTCGGTGCGGTCGGCGGTGAGCAGGAGGGTGCGGGTACCCTCGCGGGCGGCCTTCAGCGCGGTGGCCGCCGCGACCGTCGTACGGCCCGTGCCGCCCTGGCCTGTGATCAGGATGGTGCGCATTGGAAGTACGCTACCTGCGTCGAGCGCCCCCGGGCTCCGCCCCCCCCAGCCCCCCGATCGGACTGAACGGCCTCGTCCACAAACGCCGTACGGGCTGAAAACGCGGGCGCGCCCCGTCAGGGGCGCGGGGAACTGCGCGAACAGCCCCCCACCGGCCCGCGGAGCGGGATCAGCCCGCCTCGCCCGACTCCACTCGCTTCTTCAGACCTGCCAGCGCGCGGTCGATGATGACCTTCTCGGCCTTGCGCTTGATCATGCCCAGCATGGGGATCTTGACGTCGACCGTGAGCCGGTAGGTGACCTCGGTGGCGCCGGCGCCCGCGGGCTTGAGGATGTACGAGCCGTCCAGGGAGCGGAGCATCTGGGACTTGACCAGGGTCCAGGAGACCTCGTGGTCGCCGGTCCAGGTGTACCCCAGGGTCTGGTCGTCCTTGATCGCACCGGCGTCCATGACGAGGCGTACCTGCTCGGCGCGGCCCTGCCCGTCCGTGGCGAGTACTTCCGCCTCCTTCACCTCTCCCGTCCAGTCCGGGTAGCGGGCGAAGTCGGCGATGACCGCCATGACATCAGCCGGTGCCGCCTCGATCGTGATGCTCGAGCTGGTGTGTTCCGCCATCGCGGTAGCTCCTCCAGATGCGGTCCGGTGAGGGAGGGTGGTACGCACGTGTGTGCAGCGTGAAGGCTACCGCGCGCCCGCCGAACCATCGCCACCCCACCTGCTGTTCACCACTCCAGGACCCACGGGCGGCCCGACGCCGCGAAGTGGCCGACGTTCACGCACTCGGTCGTCCCGATCCGCATCCGGCGCGCGAGCGGCTGGTGGACATGGCCGAAGAGGGAGTAACGGGGACGGATGCGGCGGATCGCGTCCAGGAGGGCACGGGAGCCGCGCTCGAAGCGGCGCGCCACCGTGTCGTAGACCAGCTCCGGTACGTCCGGCGGGATGTGCGTGCACAGGACGTCGACCTCGCCGACCGCCTCGATCTTCGCCGCGTACTCCTCGTCGTCGATCTCGTAGGGCGTCCGCATCGGGCTCAGCAGACCCCCGCCGACGAAGCCGAAGACCCGGCCGCCGATCTCCACCCGCTCACCGTCGAGGACCGTCGTGCCGGGTCCGGCGTACTCCGCCCACAACGGGGGCATGTCGACATTGCCGTAGGTCGCGTACGTCGGTGTCGGGAACGCGGCGAACAGCTCGGCGTACTGCTTGCGCACCGCCTTCTCGATGGCCACGGAATGGTCCATCCCGATCTCGTCCCACAGCCGCCGCCCGAAGTCCCGCGCCTCGGCGAAGCGGCGGGCGGTGCGCAGCTCGACCAGCCGGTCGGCGTTCTCGGCGCCGAAGAGGTCGGGGAAGATGCCGCGCCCGTGGTCGGCGTAGTCGAGGAAGAGCACCAGGTCACCGAGGCAGAGCAGAGCGTCCGCGCCGTCGCCGGCCCGGGCCAGGTCACGCACGTTGCCGTGCACGTCACTGACCACATGAATGCGCGTCCTGCGGTTACCGCCTGGTGTGGGTGCCATGACGATCAAGCGTAGGCGTGTGGGGCAAACGTGAATAGAGGCGGTCGGACCTGCGGTTACTGGCATGGCGAGAAGAGCGTGGACTACTGTGCGTGAAGGAAAGCCATCCGGTGTGACGCGCCAACCTGTGTGACGCAGGGAACATCTCGTCGGGACCCCCTATCGAAAAAGCCGTACCGGTGGGTAACGTCCGGGCAGTCCAGTCGTACTCAGGATTTCAACAATGATGTTCCTGGGTACCTGCCCGAGCCTTGGACCGCTCCGTCGCATCACACACCGTCGTGGCGTCGGCGCCCTATGAGGAGCAGCAGTCTTGCGCGAGTTCAGCCTTCCGGCTTTGTACGAGGTCCCTGCGGACGGAAATCTGACCGACATCGTCCGCAGAAACGCCGCGCAGCATCCCGACGTCGCCGTCATCGCCCGCAAGGTGGGCGGCACGTGGACGGACGTCACCGCCACCACCTTCCTCGCCGAGGTGCGGTCCGCGGCCAAGGGTCTGATCGCCTCGGGCGTGCAGCCCGGCGACCGGGTCGCTCTGATGTCCCGTACCCGCTACGAGTGGACGCTGCTCGACTTCGCGATCTGGAGCGCGGGCGCGGTCACCGTGCCGGTGTACGAGACCAGCTCGGCGGAGCAGGTGCAGTGGATACTCGGCGACTCGGGCGCGACCGCCTGCATCGTCGAGCTGGACACGCACGCGGCCTCCGTGGAGTCGGTGCGCGACCGGCTGCCCGCCCTCAAGCACGTCTGGCAGATCGAGGCCGGCGGGGTGGAGGAGCTGGGGCGCGCGGGCCAGGACGTCAGCGACGCCACCGTCGAGGAGCGCAGCTCGCTCGCCAAGGCGGACGACCCGGCGACCATCGTCTACACGAGCGGTACGACCGGCCGCCCCAAGGGCTGCGTCCTCACCCACCGCGCCTTCTTCGCGGAGTGCGGCAACATCGTGGAGCGGCTGCGCCCCCTGTTCCGTACGGGCGAGTGTTCCGTCCTTCTCTTCCTGCCGCTCGCGCACGTCTTCGGACGGCTGGTGCAGGTCGCGCCGATGATGGCGCCGATCAAGCTGGGCTGCGTCCCGGACATCAAGAACCTCACCGACGAGCTGGCCGCGTTCCGGCCGACGCTGATCCTCGGTGTGCCGCGCGTCTTCGAGAAGGTCTACAACTCGGCGCGTGCCAAGGCGCAGGCGGACGGCAAGGGCAAGATCTTCGACAAGGCGGCGGACACGGCGATCGCGTACAGCCGCGCCCTGGACACCCCCTCCGGCCCGTCGCTCGGCCTGAAGATCAAGTACAGGACCTTCGACAAGCTCGTCTACAGCAAGCTGCGCGCGGTGCTGGGCGGTCGCGGTGAGTACGCGATCTCCGGCGGCGCCCCGCTCGGTGAGCGCCTGGGCCACTTCTTCCGCGGCATCGGCTTCACGGTCCTGGAGGGCTACGGCCTGACCGAGTCCTGCGCGGCCACCGCCTTCAACCCCTGGGACCGTACGAAGATCGGTACGGTCGGCCAGCCGCTGCCCGGCTCCGTGATCCGGATCGCCGACGACGGCGAGGTGCTGCTGCACGGCGAGCACCTGTTCAAGGAGTACTGGAACAACGAGGCCGCGACCGCCGAGGCGCTCGCGGACGGCTGGTTCCACACGGGTGACATCGGCACCCTCGACGAGGACGGCTACCTCCGTATCACCGGACGCAAGAAGGAGATCATCGTCACCGCGGGCGGCAAGAACGTCGCCCCGGCCGTGATCGAGGACCGCATCCGCGCGCACGCGCTGGTCGCGGAGTGCATGGTGGTCGGCGACGGGCGCCCGTTCATCGGCGCGCTGGTCACCGTCGACGAGGAGTTCCTGGGCCGCTGGGCCGAGGAGCACGGCAAGCCGGCGGGTTCCACCGCGGCGTCGCTGCGCGAGGACCCGGATCTGATCGCTGCGATCCAGGACGCGGTCGACGACGGCAACGCCGCGGTGTCGAAGGCGGAATCGGTGCGGAAGTTCCGCATTCTGTCCTCCCAGTTCTCGGAGGAGTCGGGCCACCTCACGCCGTCCCTGAAGCTCAAGCGCAACGTGGTGGCGAAGGACTACGCGGACGAGATCGAGGCCATCTACCGGGGCTGACGGCCCGACCGGGCGGTTCTCATGGCGCGGTGTCCTCGGCGAGGATCCGCGCCATGCCGCGTTCCGCGAGCGCGGTGATCGTGAGGAACGGGTTCACACCGATCGAGCCCGGCACGAGCGAGCCGTCGGTGATGTACAGGTGCGGGTACCCCTTGACGCGGCCGTAGCCGTCCGTGGCCTTGCCCAGCACGCAGCCGCCCAGCGGGTGGTAGCAGAAGTCGTCGGCGAAGGTCTTGTTGTTGCCGAAGAGGTCGTAGCGGTAGATCGTCGCGTTGGCCGAGTTGATCCGGTCGAAGAGCTTCTTGGCCATGCTCACGGAGACCGCGCTCTGGGCGGCGGTCCAGCCGAGCTTGGCGGAGTCCGTCGCCGCGTCGTACGTGAAGGACGCGCGCTCCGGGTTCTTGGTGATCGCGAGGTAGAGACTGATCCAGGTCTCCAACCCGGTGGGTATCGGGGCGATTTCGGCGAAGACGGGGTTGGCGGTGTTGGCCCAGTCGTCGATGCCCATGACCGGCATCGTCGACTGGTTCGCCCCGACCGTGTCCCAGATGTGGTTGGCGCGGCCCGTCATCACGTTGCCGTTGGTGCCCCAGCCGGTGCCGACGCTCGCGTCCAGGGCCGGCAGCGTGCCCGTCTCCCGGGCCCGGACGAGGAGTTCGGTGGTGCCGAGGCTGCCGCCGCCCAGGAAGAGGTACGTACAGCTGTACTGCTTGGTCTCCACGACCGCGCCGGTGGTGTCGATCCGGTCGGCGGTCAGGGTGTACGTGCCGTCCGTGGCCCGGCTGATCGCCCGGACCTTCTCCAGGGTGTGGATGGTGACGTTGCCGGTACCGAGCGCTGCCGCGAGGTAGGTCTTGTCGAGGCTCTTCTTGCCGTAGTTGTTGCCGTAGATGACCTCGGCCGCGAGTGCGGACTTGGTGGCGGTGCCGGCCGCCTCGCGCTGCATGTAGGTGAAGTCGTAGACGTTCGGGACGAAGGTCGTCTTCAGGCCGGCGTTGGCGGCGGCCTTACGGGAGGTGCGGGTGAACTGGTACCACTCCGTGGACTCGAACCAGGTGGGGTCGACCGTGTTGACGCCGAGCATGGTGCGGGCGCGCGGGAAGTACGTGTCGTACATCTCGGTGGCGTCGACCGTGGGGAACTGCTCGGAGAAGTAGGACTGGAGGGGCGTGACGGCCATTCCGCCGTTGACCAGCGAGCCGCCGCCGACACCTCGGCCGACGTAGACCGACATGTTGTCGTAGTGGACCCGGTCCAGGACTCCCGGGTAGAGGCTGATGTCCTTGTTGACGACGTCCAGCCACAGGAAGGTGGCGAGTGGGGCCTCGGTGCGGGTGCGGAACCACATCGAGCGCTCGTCGGGGGCGCTGGTGGAACAGAAGACCTTGCCGTCGGAGCCGGCGGTGTTCCAGAGCTTGCCCATCTCTATGACGAGGGTGCGGATGCCGGCCTGGCCGAGGCGGAGGGCGGCCACGGCGGCGCCGTAGCCCGATCCGATGACGATGGCGGGCGCGGTGTCGACCGCGGCGGGCTCTGCGGCGTGGGCGGACTGGAGGCCTACGCGGGTGAGACCGGCCGCGGCGGCCGTCTGGAGGGCGACCATGCCCAGGATTTGGCGTCTGGTCAGGTGACGGTTTGTCAGCTGACGGTTACTCATCTGATGATGAGTCAGTTTTTCTGTCATGAGCGCAGCATCGGCGGATTATTTGCTTCCGCCTAGGCTTTTTGCCGGGTTTTCGGGGGGCGCTGCGATGAGTGGGGGAGAGTGCGGGTGATTTGTGGCCGGTCGCGCACCTAGAGCAATTCTTTCAAGTCCTCCGCCAGCAGGTCCCAGCGCCACTTCTCCTCCACCCACTGCCTTCCCCGTTCGCCCATGTGGCGGCGGAGTTCGGGGTCGGCGAGGAGGGTGATGATGCGGTCGGCGGAGTCGTCCGGGAAGTCGCCTCGGACGACCCAGCCCGTTTCGCCGTCGAGGACCGCGTCGGGGGCGCCGCCCGAGTCGCCCGCGACGACCGGCAGGCCCGTCGCGGAAGCCTCCAGGTAGACGATGCCGAGGCCCTCGACGTCGAGGCCGCCCCTGCGGGTGCGGCAGGGCATCGCGAAGACGTCGCCCGCGCCGTAGTGGGCCGGCAGCTCCGACCAGGGGACCGCGCCGGTGAAGCGGACCGCGTCGGCGACCCCGGTGTCGTACGCCAGCTTGCGCAGGTCCTGCTCGTACGGCCCGCCGCCGACGATCAGCAGCACCGCCTCCGGCTCCTTGGCGAGGATGCGGGGCATGGCGAGGATCAGCGTGTCCTGGCCCTTGCGCGGGACCAGGCGGGAGACACAGACCACCACCGGGCGGTCGGTGAGGCCGAGGCGGGCGCGGACCTCGTCGCCGCCCGAGCCGGGGTGGAAGGTCTTCTCGTCGACCCCCGGAGGGAGCTGGACCATGCGGGAGGCGGCCTCGGGCGTCAGCGCGGACGCGATGCGCGAGCGCGTGTACTCACCGAGGTAGGTGATCGTGTCCGTGGACTCGCCGATACGGCGCAGCAGCTGCCGTGCGGCGGGCAGCTGCGCCCAGCCCGCCTCGTGGCCGTGCGTGGTCGCCACCAGGCGATCGGCGCCCGCCCTGCGCAGCGCGGGCGCCATCAGGCCGAGCGGGGCCGCCGCCCCGAACCACACCGACGTACAGCCGTGCTCGCGCAGCAGCCCGACGGCGCGCCGGGTGGCGCCCGGCGTGGGCAGCAGCATGGTCGTACGGTCCCGGACGACGGTGAAGGGCTGCTCGGCGTCGAAGGCGGCCGTCGCCTCGACGCCCTCCCGGCTCCGCTTCCACGTGGATGCGTAGACTACGAACCGCTCGGGGTCCAGTCGTAGCGCCATGTTGTGCAGGAACGCCTGGATGCCGCCGGGGCGGGGCGGGAAGTCGTTGGTCACGATCAGGGTCTTGTGCATCGCGTTCGACACTACCGAAACCTTCGAATCCCCACGCGAGCGGTCCACAGCGGCGAAGCTGTATTCCACCGGTGGTCACAGCTCCGTACGGCCGCGCTTCACGGGCCTCGCACAGCCCGGCACGTCATCATGTTTCCGCACAACGCACAACCGCACCATGTCAGCACCGCACCACCGCACCACCGCACCACCGCACCACCGCACAGACACCGACGAACAAGGGCCAGGTGAGCATGAAGGGCACACGGGGGGAAGGGGTTCCGTACGCGTTGCTGGGAACCTGGGGCCTGACCAGGCTTCTGCTGCTGCTCTTCGTCTCCAAGGTGTTCGTCTTCCCGGGCCCGGACGTCACGAGTGACGTCTCGGTGATCTACCAGGGCTGGTACGAGATCCTGCGCACCGGCACCTTCCCGCTCGACGACGTGACCTGGCAGTACCCGCCGGCCGCCGCGCTCGCGATCCTCTCCCCCGGACTGCTGCCCTTCCTCGACTACGCGCACGCCTTCTTCCTGCTGGCCTTCGCCGCCGACCTGGTGGTGTACGCGCTGCTCCACTACGCCGGCCGGCGCCCCGGCAAGACGCTGCGCGGCGCCTGGGTGTGGGTGATCGGCGTCCCGCTGCTCGGACCGACCGTCTACGCCCGCTACGACGTGATGGTGACGGCCGTGGCGGTCGCGGCGCTCCTCGCGGGAGCCCGCCATCCGCGGGTGATGGGCGCTCTCGTGGGCTTCGGGGCGCTGGTGAAGGTGTGGCCGGCGCTCCTGCTCCTGGGGGCCGTGAAGCGGCGTGCGTGGGCCGCGGCGGCGGTGACCGCCGGCGGGATCGCGGTGCTGTTCGGGCTGTCGATGCCCGGCGCCTTCTCCTTCCTGACCTTCCAGCGCGACCGGGGCACCGAGGTGGAGTCACTGGGCTCCCTCGTCTTCCATGTGGGCCGGCACTTCGGCTGGGACGGCCAGGTGCTGCTCAACTACGGCTCGGTGGAGTTCCTGGGCCCGTACGTCGACGTGGTGAGCAGGCTGGCCCTGGCGCTCACCGCGATCGCCTTCGCGTGGCTGCTGCTGTGGCGGCTGCGCGCCCAGCGCTTCCGGCCGCACACGCTCGCCGACGCCGCCTTCGTGGCGGTGCTGATGTTCACGGCCACCAGCCGGGTCATCAGCCCGCAGTACATGGTGTGGCTGGTCGGGATCGGCGCGGTCTGCCTGTGCTTCCGGGGCAGCCGGATGATCCTGCCGGTCGGGCTGGTGCTCGCCGCGTGCTTCGTGACCGTCCTGGAGTTCCCGATCTGGTTCTCGCACGTCGTGGGCAGCGACCGGCTGGGCGTCACCCTGCTCTTCCTGCGCAACGGCCTGCTGGTGGTCGCGGCCCTGCTCGCAGCCCGCGAACTGTGGCGGGGCACGGTGTCCGACCCGGCCCCGACCCTGCCCGCTCAGGCCACCCGCACCAAGGAGCGCCTGAGCTCGTCCTGACGGCGGCGGGAGCGGGCGAGAAGCAGTCCGACGGCCGTGCACTGCACCGCCATGGACAGCGCCAGCGCCAGGCAGATCCCGGGCAGCCCGAGCCCCGACACCGCGTACGCCACCGGCAGCTGGACGGCGGTACCGAGCAGTGTCACCCGCAGCAACAACGGCGATCCCCCGCTCCCCTCGAAGACCCCGCCCAGCGCGATGAAGCAGGCCATCAGCAGCAGGTACGGGCCGACGCAGCGCAGGAACAGCACGCCGTCGTGGGCGACCGCGTCCCCGGCGCCGAAGGCCCGCATGATCCAGGGGGCGAACGCGCCGAGCAGGACGGCAGCCACCAGGCCCACCGCCCCGGAGACGATCACCGCCTGCCGCCCGATCGCGCCCCGCTCGTCCCGGCCGGCGCCCCGGGTGTGCGCGGTGTGGATCGAGGCGGCCTGCCGCACCGCGTAGAAGGCCATGGTCGCGACGTACATGACCTTGTACGCGATGGAGTACGCGGCCACGGCCGTCACCCCGAGCCTGGCCACGATCGAGACCAGGACCAGCGCCCCGCCCTGGCGCACGGTGAAGTCGGCGGACATGGGCAGTCCGGTCCGCAGAGTGCGGCGTAGCGCGGGGCCGGTGGGCTCGGCGGGACGGACGGCCGCGGCCTCGCGCAGCAGCGCGTTGCGGCGCAGGGCGCGCAGGCCGGCGGCGAGGGCCACGCAGCGGCACAGGACCGTGGAGGCGGCGGCGCCCCGGACGCCGTAGGCGTGGATGAGCAGCGGGTCGAGGCCGAGGATCAGCCCGTTGGCCAGCAGGGCGAGGCGCATCGGGGTACGGGTGTCACCGGCGCCCTTCAGGATGCCGTCGACGAGGTTCTGGGCGAAGAAGACGGCGATGCCCGGCAGGGAGATCCCGAAGTAGGCGACCGCCAGGGCGAGGGCGCGCCCGTCGCCGCCCAGGACCAGCCGGGCCAGCGGTTCGCGCAGCAGGTACCCGCCCACGGCGACCACGGGCGTCACGACGGCGCACAGGGCCCGTCCGCCGCGTACGGCCGCCCGGAGCGCGCCCGGATCCCGGGCCCCTCTGGCATGGGCGACGAGGACGGTCGTGCCGGAGGCGAAGACCAGGGCGACGCCGAGGAGCACGTTCTCGGTGTTGGTCGCGACGGCGACGGCGGCCACGGCGGGACCGCCGAGCCGGGAGACCCAGACGGTGTTGATGATCCCGGCGGCGACGGAGGCGAGCAGGGAGAGGTACACGGGGTGGGCGAGCGATATGAGCTGCTTCCGGTGGGCGTTCACCGATGGTTGCCTCGATTTCCTTGATTCCCTCGATTCGAGCTACCTCGTTTAGAGGTAGCTCGATAAGAGGTACCATGGGCGTCCGGCACCCGCAAGCAAGGAGCGCCCCGCATGCTGGAGCTCTCGATCCTCGGATTTCTGTTCGAAGAGCCCTTGCACGGCTATGAGTTGAAGGAACGCATCAAGGCGCTCAGCGGCCATGTCCGCCCGGTCAGCGACGGCGCGCTCTACCCGGCGATCACCCGCCTGGTGGCCGCAGGACAGCTGGACCAGCACACGGAGCCCGGCAGCGGCGCCGCCCCTCGTCGCATCCTGTCGCTCACCGAGAAGGGCCGTGCCGAGCTCCTGGAGCGGCTGCGCCACCCCAAGCAGGCCGAGATCACCGACCACGTCCGCTTCAACACCCTGCTGGCGTTCCTGCGTCACCTCCCGGACCCGCGGGAGCAGGCCGCGGTCCTGCGCCGCCGCCAGGAGTTCCTGCTGACGCCCGCGAGCTTCTTCTACCGGGACGGCGAGCCCGTACGGGCGGAGGAGGCCGGCGACCTGTTCCGGCAGGGGATGCTGCGGGTGGCGCGGGCGACGGGCGAGGCGGAGCGGGAGTGGCTGGCCGAGGCCATCGCCCGGCTGGACACGCCGACGGGCTGATTCAGCCGAGCTGCGCCTTCAGGTACGCCCGCCACTGCTGTGTGAACTGCTCCGGCGTCGTGTGCAGGACGTCCCGCAGCGCGCCCTCGACGGCTCCCGCCCGCTTCTCGTGGTCGCCGACGGCCCGGTAGAACTCGTTCAGCCGGACCTCGCCCCAGTGGTCGGCGATCAGCCGGCAGGCCATCCAGCCGCCCTCGTACGCCCGCGCCAGCCGGGCCGCGTCCCCGGTGAACCCGAAGTCCTTGTCGTCCGGCAGCGCGGCCGGTACGCGCCCGTCCAGCAACGCCCGCTCCAGCTCCGGCGCCGCCTGTGTCGCCGTACGGCCGCTGCCGCGGTAGCCGACCCAGTCCGCGAAGCCCTCGGAGAGCCACAGGGGTGTGGCGGCGGTGGTGTGGGCGCGGGTGGCCACGTGCGTCGCCTCGTGGGTGAGCACGACCTGCTTGCCGAAGTCGCCGAGAAGGCCGTACGCATCGGGGTTGACGATGATCCGGTCCGCGGGCGCCCTGGCCGTCCCTCCCCCAGTCTTCGACCGGGGGGACCCCCATTTCGCTTCGCTCACCTCTCCGGTCGTGACCGCCGCGATCCCCCGGTACCCGGACGCGGGCGCCCCGAGCAGCCCCGCCATGCCCTCCAGCGACTTGGGTACGACAACGACGACGTGCCCCGACCAGTCCGCGCCCCAGGCATCGGTGACGGCGGGCACGGCGCGGTCCGCGAGGCCGGCGTACGCCCGCAGCCGCTCACCGGACTGCCCGACCCCCAGGACGAGGCTGTGCGCGCCCCGCACGACCGTCACCGCCCCCTGCTCCCACAGCTGCTGACCGGCCCGCTCGGCGGGCACGTCGGAGGCGACCCGCCAGGTCCCCCCGTCACGGACCAGGCGCAGGGTGCGGGCCGCCGTGACGGGCGCCCCGTCGTAGCCCTCGATGCGGTAGCGCAGCTCGACGCCCGCGGTGGCGCGGTCGCCGGAACGGTGCAGGTCCGTCAGGCGGTACGACCAGTCGGCCAGCGGAACGGCGCGCAGCCTGGTGAACTCCGCGGTCGAGCCGGACGGTTCCTCCGTGGCCCGGTACGCCGACTCGTTCCGGTCCAGGACCGCGGCCGCCCGCCGGTCGAGGACCCGCTGCACATCGGCGGACGCGGAGTCCTGGGACGGCCTGCCGCCGCAGCCCACCAGCACGGCGAGCAGCAGCACCAGGGAGCACCCCGCCCGCGACGCACGCCTTCGACCAGCCACGTTCCCGATCGTACGGCGCCCGGGCGCGGGGGTCAGACCCGCGTCACGGACGAGATGGGCATCATGCCCACCGGGTCGTAGCGCACCGGCGCCCCCGGATAGGGCGCGTGGATCACCTGGCCGTTGCCCACGTACATCGCGACATGACTCGCGTCGGAGCGGTAGGTGACGAGGTCGCCGGGCTGCGCCTGGGAGAGCGGCACCTGCCGTCCGGCGTACCGCTGTTCCTGGGAGGTGCGCGGCAGACCGACGCCCGCCTGCCGGTACGACCACTGCATGAGGCCCGAACAGTCGAATCCGCCGGGCCCGTTGGCGCCCCACACGTAGGGGCGGCCGAGTGCGGAGCGGGCCGCGGCGAGGGCGGCGCCGGCGCGCCCCGAGGCGGGTGTGACGCTGCCGAGTTCGGGCAGGTCGGAGCGTCCGGAGCGGGAGGCCCGGTCGTAGGCAACGCGCTCGGCGGACGGCAGCGAGTTGAGCAGGAGGCGCGCCTTGGCGAGTTTCTGTTCGACGGTGCGCTTGTGCTGGGCGACGGCCTTGGTGCTCTTCTCCAGCTCGGCGAGTTTGGAGGTCGCCTCCTTGCGTTTCTGGGCGAGGTCGCGCATGGCGAGCTGGAGGTCCTTGAGTTCGCCCGCCTGGTGGGCGTTGATCCGGTCGAGCGCGGCGGCCTTGTCGAGGTACTCGGCGGGGTTGTCGGAGAAGAGCAGCGCCAGGGAGGGGTCGAGGCCGCCCGCGCGGTACTGGGCCCCGGCGAGCGAACCGAGCGCGTCCCGCACGGTGTTGATGCGCTCCTGCTGCCGGGCGATGCGGTCCTGTGCCGTGCTCACCTCTTTGCGCAGGACTCCCGCGCGCTCGTCGGCCTTGTTGAACGCCTCGGTTGCCTTCTCCGCCTGGGTGTACAGGCGGTCCACCTCGGCCCGGGTGTCGTCCTTCGGTGCTGCGGCGGCCGGTACGGCCCCGAGGGCGGCGGCCGCGACGGACATCACGGTCACGGCGACGCCGGCGATGCCCGCGGCGCTGACGCCCCGGTCGAACCCGGACGGTGGACGGCGGCGATGGAACCCCACGAGTAGCCGCTCTCCCTTCCGCTGACGGTCCCCCGGAGTTGGGGGAAACGCGCCAGACAGTAGCCGTGCGACTACGCACCGGCCAAAGACCTCCAGGGGCGCACAACGCGGCGCCCCGCCGGAGACGCAGGTCACCGACGGGGCGTGGGGTCAGCGGGAGTTACCGCGATTCGCCCGTTCGGGCGGCATGTCGAGGGGGCCTCGAAAGGATCTCGGAGGGTTCGGGGAGCCGGATCAGACCCGGACGCCGAACTGGAACGCTCCGCCGATGGTGCTCATCGACTCGTAGCGCACGACCGTTCCGGTACGCGGGGCGTGCAGCACCTGGCCGTTGCCCGCGTAGAGGCCGACGTGGTGCAGGTCGCCGAAGAAGAAGACCAGGTCGCCGACCTGCAGATCGCTCTGCGAGTAGATGCGGGTGCCTATGGTCGCCTGCGACTCCGAGGTACGCGGGATGGAGACACCGGCCTGGGCGTACGACCAGGAGGTGAAGCCCGAGCAGTCGAAGGAGCTGGGGCCGGAGGCGCCGTAGACGTACGGCGAGCCGATCTTGGTCTGTCCGGCGGAGAAGGCGGCACCGGCGCGCCCGGACGCGGGTGTACCGGGGTTGCCGAGAACGGTGCGCTCGCTGGCACGGGTGGCGCGGGACTGCTCCGCGTCGAGAGCCGCCTTCTCCTTGGCCGTCAGGGAGTTGAGGAGCTTCTGCGCCGCGGCGAGCTTGGTCTGGACCGCCTTCTTCTGCTTGGCCAGTTCCGTACGGGTGTCGGCGAGGTCCTTGAGCTTCGCAGAGGCTTCCTGCCGCTGCTGGGCGAGCGAACGCTGCTTCTCCTGGACCTTCTTCAGCGCCTCGACCTGCTGACTGCTCAGCTGGTCCATCGCGGACGCCTTGTCCAGGTAGTCGTCCGGGTTCGAGGAGAGGAACAGCGCCACGGAGGGGTCGATGCCGCCGGTGCGGTACTGGGCGCTTGCCATCGTTCCGAGCCCGTCACGCAGGGCGTTGAGCTCGTCCTGGCCGCGGGCCACGTTGTCCTGCAGGGTGCTGATTTCCTTCTCCAGCTTGTCCTGCTTCTCCTTGGCCCCGTCGAGCTTCTCGGTGGCCTGCTCGGTCTCCTCGTAGAGCTTGTCGACCTTGCTCTTGACCTCGTCCTTGCTCGGCTTCTCGCTGGGCGCGGCATTGGCCGCGTTGGCGCTGAGGGCCACGGCGGCAGCGGCGGCGGTGGTGAGCACGGTCACACGGGTGCGGCTCGGCTGCTTGGGTCGACGGTGGGACGCCACGAAGGCGAGCTCCTTCTTCCTCCAGCCGCCTGCCGAGACGCCGACGGGCGGTGTCCCTCCGCCGTCGCTCCCAATGAGCGATCACCCGAGCGGAGGTTCGAGGCCAGACCCTAGTGACCTTCCTGTGATCAGTTCAAATCCAAACCTGAAAATTCTTAGTCACCCAGCGCATTCTTTGCACTCAACTCACGTGCAGTGATGCGGGGCTGACGCTACGTTGCGTGAAGGTTTCGCCAATTCGGGCACAACGCCTGGATGTTACGGATGGTACGTACGGGCCCTTTGGGGCGTAAGGTACAGATCGCCGACCGCTGTTCAATCGCTGTTCCGACCGCTGGATCAGTCCCTGTTCCAGCCGCTGTTCCAGCCGCCTTTCAGCCGCTGTTTCAGCCGCTGCTTCAGCCGCTGCTTCAGCCGCGCGAAAAGCGCTTGAGAAGCACCGCGGAGGCCACCGGGCGGGCGCCCGCCTTGGCGATCCCGTCGGCCACCTCACGGTCGGTGGAGACGACGATGACGGGCCGCCCGGGCGGCTCGGCACGCACCAGCTGGCGGATCAACTCGTCCGCCGTGACACCCGCTTTGGAGAACAGCACCCGCACCCCGCGCGGCGGCGCGAGCAGCACGGGCGCCGCCAGCTCGGCCCCGTCGAAGACACACGTCACCTCGGCCCCGGTCTGCGCGGCGAGCTGCGAGAGCTGCCCCAGCAGCCTGAGCCGCTGCTTCTCCAGCGGCATCTGCGGATAGCCGGTCTTGGTGACGTTGTAGCCGTCGACGACCAGATGCGCCTGCGGCAGCGCGAGGAGCTGGTCGACGATCGCGGGATCATTTTCGGACAGGGCGCGGGCCGCGATGTCCTTGGGCGTCATGCGCCCCGGTTCGACCGCGTCCACGGTCTCCGCCGGCCGTACGGACACGGGCGGCAGCGCGAGCTCCCGGCGCAGCCCCTGGGCCGCCTCCAGCACGGTGTCGAGCAACAGCCGTACGCGCATGTCCTCGACGCTGCGACCCTCGCGTGCCGCCTTGCGGGTGGCCTCCAGGGCCGCCTCGGCCTCCGAGAGCCGCGCCTTGAGCCGCCGGGTCTCGCTCTCGGCGGCGGACACCTGGGCCTGCCCGTCCGCCCGCGCGGTGTCCATCTCGCCCTGCAGCTTGCGCAGCGCGGCCTCGCCCCGCTTGACGTCACTGAGGGCGCCGCGCAGCTTGCGGTGAAGCGATTCGGCTTCCCTCTTCGCGGACTCCAACTCCGTGCGCAACCGCTCGGTTTCGGCCTTGGTCTGACCACGCGCCTGCGCAAGCTCCTCGCGCAGCCGCTCCAGCTCCGCCCGGCTCTCCTCGTCCGCGCGCTCGGCGTCCGCCCGCAGGGCCTCCTCGCCCGCGGCGGTCACCAGCTTCACCCAGCCCGTGGGGCGCAGCACATAGGCCGCGGCCGCCACGTCCAGCGGATCCGCGGCCGGTGGCGGCGCGCCCGAGTCGAGGGCACCGGCGAGCTCCGGCTGCGCCTCTCTGAGCTTCTCGGCGATACGCTGCCGGAACAGCGGATCGGTCTCCAGCGCGGCGGCCATGGCGTTTCCGGCGAACTTCGCCCGCCGGTTGGGGGCGAACCGCGCATATTGCCGCAACTGGGCGGGCAATTCGGCGACGGTCAACCCGCCGAACCCGTCCGACACGATCTGTACGACCCGTCGGCGTACACCGTCGGGCAGCGGACGGTCGAGCACCTCAGCGGCGCCGTCGTCCGGCTCCCCGCCTGTGGTCTCCACCATCCGTCACCCCAATGTCTGTGCGGGGCCCGCTCCCTCAGGAGCCGGCGCCCGGCCTGTCCACCAGTTCCACCTGGTCCACCGCGTTGCACCACCGGCAGCGCACCGACTCGATGGTCTCACTGACCACCTTGCGCTCCTCGACGTTCGGCTCACCGGCCAGGTCGAGGTGCACATACTCGACGACCTTGGACGAGCGGGTCACGTCGAATCGCGTGAGGTTGCCGCAGAGCGTGCAGCGCCAGCGAGTCTCGGCGGTCGGGAGGGGAACCGTCATGTGGCAGTCGCTTTCCTTCTAGTGTCCGTCCAGCGCCGGTCTCCGGCGCGTGTGGCTCGTTACCCTACGGCCTGGCGGGTACTCGACGCTCGGCCGTCCACGGCGGCGAGGCGCTCTGTGCGCATCGGTCCGGTTACGTCATGCTCTGTTCCATGATCAGCACCTGGGGTACGGCGGTCGGCAGGACGATGCGCGGTCAGTCCGCGCCGGTGACGTACGGACTGATCTTCCTGTGCTGCCTGATCTTCCTGATCGGCCCCGCCTCGGGACTCAATCCGTCGTTCGGCACCGGAGATGCGCTCGTGGTCGCCCAGCGGGCCTACTTCCGGCGCTGGGGCGTGATCCCCGCCGAGCTCTTCGACGGGATCCCGAGCGCCTGGCTCACCCCGGCCACGGCCCTGTTCATCCACGGCAGCTGGCTCCATCTCCTGGGCAACATGCTCTTCTTCTACGTCTTCGGAGCGATGACCGAGGAACGCATGGGCCACGTCCAGTTCGCCGTCTTCTACGTGGTCTGCGGCTACCTCGCTCTACTGGGTTACGCGATCGCCAACTCCGGCTCCGAGCAGACCCTGGTCGGCGCCTCGGGGGCGATCTCCGCGGTCCTGGGAGCGTTCCTGTACCTGTTCCCCAGGGCCCGGGTGACCAGTCTCTTCCCGTTCCTCTTCTTCCTGCCGCTGCGCTTCCCCGCCTGGGTCGTGCTGCCCTTCTGGGTGACCCTGCAATGGCTGGCGGCGGGCCGCAGCCCCTCGGGCCCCGGGGTCGCTTATCTGGCCCACCTGGTGGGCTTCTCGCTGGGGTTCGTCTACGCGTGGGTGCGGTTCGGGCGGCCGACTAGAGTGAAAACCCCAGCAGCAGCCCCCGAGGGAGAAAACCAGCCGTGATCACCGCGATCGTGCTCATCAAGACCAGCGTGGACCGGATCCCCGAGATCGCCGAGTCGATCGCCGCGCTGGACAGTGTCAGCGAGGTCTTCTCCGTCACCGGTACGTACGACCTGATCGCCATGGTCCGGGTGAAGGCCCACGACGACCTGGCGGACGTCATCCCCGGCAAGATCAGCAAGATCCCCGGTGTCGAGGCGACGGACACCCACGTCGCGTTCCGCACGTACTCCCAGCACGACCTGGAGGCGGCGTTCGCCATCGGCCTGGACAGCTAGTGCCGCAACAGGCAACGTTCGCCCCGTCGCGACGCCCGGCACGCACTCTCGCCGCACCGGCCGAAAGCCCAAGTACGTCCAGTACGAG